>JALYJY010000108.1 GCA_030775045.1 Pseudomonadota bacterium
GAATACGGCTATATCTTCGGTACCCAGCAGGCGGACGTGGATCTTCGGGACGTGGTGCTGCAGCGGCGCATCCTGGTGGTCATGATCCCGGCCCTTGAGAAATCAGGGGACGAGGCAGCCAACCTCGGCAAGATCGTGGTCGCGGCCCTCAAGGGTATGATGGGTTCCACCCTGGGCGCCCAGATCGAGGGTGAGCGGGCCCAGATCATCGACAACAAGATGACCCAGGCCCCCTCCCCCTTCCCCGTGGTGTTCGACGAGGTGGGGTACTACGCCACCGAGGGTATGGGCGTCATGGCGGCCCAGGCCCGAAGCCTCGGGTTCTCCCTGATCTTTGCGGCGCAGGATCTGCCCGCCATGGAAAAGCGCGTGAAGGAAGAGGCGCGATCCATCACCGGTAACTGTAACCTGAAGATCTTTGGCAAGCTGGAAGACCCGACGGATACCAAGGACTTTTTCGACAAGAGCATGAGCAAGCATCTGGTGGCCGAGGTGACGGGCCACAGCACCCAGGCCGGCTTTTTTGGCACCAGGTTCATGGACCAGCAGAACACCAGCCTGAAATGGACTGAAAAAACGGACTACAACAGCCTGCGCGCCCAGGGACCGGGTGAGGCCACCCTGATGTACGGCAATACCGTGATTTCCGCGAAAATGCTGTTCTCGGCGCCTGAAAAGACAAAGGCCCTGCGGGTGCACAAGCTTCTGCCCGTTGTGCCCCCGGCCGCGGCTGCAACCCCGCGTGACAGGTCCATTTCCGAGGTTGCCGCCCGCTTTGCCGATCCGGAATGGACAGCAGCCTCGGGCGGGCCGCCCCTGCCCACCTCACGCGAAATCGAGGCCCTGGTGGCGGGTCACAGCCTGGCTGTTATCGCGAAGAGAACGCCTCTGGAATGCGGGGCGATGGCCGTGGCCCATCTGGCTACCCTGCCACCGATCATGGAAGAAACCACCGAAGAAGGCTCTGCCGATTTTGATCCCTTTGCCACGCCCGCTGATGCCGGATCCGGGGGCGGGGATTTTGACCTGAAATCCTTCTGGGAATCCCTGCCCACCGAGCTGGGCGGCAACAAGAACCCCTTCATGCCTGAAACCCCGGCGACAGCCACGCCCACATTGCCCCCGAAAGCGGCTGTACCGGAGAGCGTCCCCCCCTCCTTCAACAAGATTGCCGATGATTTTTTTGCCCGGCATTTCGGAACAGCAGGAGAGCCTGTACAGAAAGACGGCGCAGCAAAGGCAGAGGTTGATGGTGATATCGAGGTTCCGCCCTATACGCCGCCGCCGTCAGTAACGGCCATCATGGAAAAGACTGCCCGGTCACTGGAAGAAAAACTCTTCGAACGGGCTGAAGACCAGGATTAGGCGGCTGACCTGCCGCCGTCCCGCCGTTTTCCCTGAAAGCGGGTTCCATATGGCCTCGCAGCAGCCCCGCCCGGCCGGTGCTTTTTCCGCTCCCGGCTGAACGGAGCAACGGCAGCGCCCTCTCCCGCCGCCTGAAAGCGTTTTCCTTCCGGCTTGCGGTCACCGGGATGACGGCCTTCTGGACGACGACCATCGGGGTGACGACCCTCCGGCCGGCGATAATCTTCTCCGGCCCTTTTCCGGAATGGCGGCCTTTGCCCTGCCGGTTTTCTTGCATCCCGCGAACCGGGAGCTGGCATCCGGGGCTCCAAGCCAGCAATGACATGTTCGGTCAGCGCCTTGCCTGTATAGCGCTCGATGGCCTTCAGAAGGCCCCGCTCGGACATTCCCGCAAAGGTCCATGACGTGCCGGAGGCACCCGCCCGGCCTGTGCGCCCGATCCGGTGGACATAGTCCTCGGCCACGCGGGGCAGGTCGAAATTGATCACGTGGGTCACATCCCGGATATCGATCCCGCGCGCCGCCACATCTGTGGCCACCAGGTACCGGACCTGACCCTTGCGCAGCCTGTCCACCGTGCGGTTGCGGTGGTTCTGCTTCATGTCGCCGTGCAGGGCCGCCGCAGCGTGACCTTTTTCGTTCAGGTCATCCGCCAGACGGTCGGCGTCGCGCTTTGTCGCCGTGAAAATGATAGCCTTGCCCGTCTCCGGCTGGCTCACCAGATGATCCAGAAGCCGGTGCTTGTGGGACAGGTCGCTGGCCCACAGCAGCCGCTGGTCAATGGTGTCATGGGACTTGTGGGTGCCGGCGATATCAACCCGGTGCGGATCCTTCAGAAGCCGGCCGGCCAGTCTGGCCATGGGCGCATCCATGGTGGCCGTGAACATGAGGGTCTGGCGCTGGGCCGGGCATTTGTCCGAGATTTCCTGCACTGCATCAAGAAATCCCATGTCCAGCATACGGTCGGCCTCGTCCAGCACCAGCATCTCGACACAGGACAGGTCCAGCCGTCCGGCATTCATCTGGTCGATCAGGCGGCCGGGCGTTCCCACGATCAGGTGGGTTTCGCGGGACAGCAGCTTTTTCTGCTCGAAATAGCTGGCCCCGCCGATGATGGCGCCCGCGAAGACCCGGGAGAATTTTGAGTATTTTTTCACGGCTTCCAGAACCTGCAGCGCCAGCTCCCGTGTGGGGGTCAGCACCAGGACGCGCGGGCCATAGCCAGGCTTCGGACGCGGTATCTGGATTTTCTGCAGGGCCGGCAGAACAAAAGCCGCCGTCTTGCCGGTGCCAGTCTGGGCTGTGGCAATCAGGTCCCGCCCCTCCAGCGCCACAGGAATGGCCTGGGTCTGGACCGGCGTGGGGGTTGTGTACTGGCAGGCCTCCAGCGCACGCAGAAGGGGCTGTGCCAGGGGAAGGTCGGAAAAAAGAGTGGTGTTCGTGGTCATGGAAAAATATCCTTGTCAGGTTGACAGGCATCGTTGCCCGTGTTGCTGCGGGACAGACGCTGAAGCCCCGTACAGGGGCGGAACGAGCGGCTGTCACCAGGACAACAAACCTTCAGGGATATCAGAGACTTCAGTCTCGCAAACCCGGCTTCGAAAATCAGGAAGCCATCAAGCCACTCACAGGGCCGGTTGTACCAGA
Source organism: Pseudomonadota bacterium (assembly GCA_030775045.1). Lineage (NCBI taxonomy): Bacteria > Pseudomonadati > Pseudomonadota > Pseudomonadota bacterium. Next base: position 3,013 of record JALYJY010000108.1, read on the forward strand.
CTTTCCAGAAAAAATACAGGAAAACCGGCGACATCAACGCCGGACATGGTTTTTTTCTTGATGAAAGTAAAATGACGCTCAATGATGCCCCACTGGAACAGGGCTGAAAAGCCGGATGGAATGGGGAGAAGATGACGATGAACGGCAACGGGAAGCATGTGAGCGGACAGACACCTGCAGTGTCTGGGGATCAGGGAGGCCAGGGAACTCCGGTCAATCTCTCGCAGCTGCAAACAGCGGAAAATCCTTTGCCTTTGGCTAAAACAGCAGTCGGGGAAGCACGGGAAGGTGAGAAGACTGCAGTTGAACCAGCCTTTGAGAGAACAGTTCCTCCTGGAGACGGAACCGGAGAAGTAGGTGTTCTGCCACCGTCTGGAAATTCTGCTCCGGTGGGAAAAACGGGGACAGGCAACACGCCTGCCCCTACTCCTTCCGGCTCCAGGCGGAATACGCCTGCCAAAACCAGCAAGAAATCCGGCTCCGGATACGCCGGGGATGTTCTGAACAAGACCACCTGGGGTCGGCGCGCCTGGAACTGGGCAAAAACCCCTCTGCTGCTTTTTTTCTTTGGCATTACCACTGTCCTGACAGCTCTCCTGAAAAACAGCCAAGATGAAGTCCAAGGAGCCGTAGAAACAGCGGTAAAAAGGTCCACTGGAAGCCTCGAAAGGGAGCTCGAAAGGGAAAAAGAGCGTTTCGAACAAGAAAAATCTAGGCTGCGCAGCGACTGGGGCAAAGAGAAAGAAAGGCTGGAAGGGGTTCTGGAACAGGCCCGGACAGACCAGCAGAACACCCTTGTCCAGCTGGATACATTACAGGAAACATGGGAGGAGAACTGTATTACCGCTGCCCTGTCCTCGAATGGAGTTTCCCGGAATGGACTCCAGATAGAACTCAGGGAAAAATATGTCCGCGTCCGCAGGGAGAACGCAGAAAATGGACGGCCCTACGCGCAGATCTGGGTGGATAACCAGCCTGCGCCGGAAAACGCGGACGACCAGGAGATCCCGGCCCGGGCTTATACTTACGAGTCCCGAAAAAAGGACGACAAAAACAAGTACATCTCCTACGACCTTGGCGCAGCCCTTGAACAGGATGGAAAACCCGCGGGTGATTATTTCGGCATGATTGCCCAGGGCAAACTGGACGCAACCATTCCGGACTTTGATGCAAACTGGCTTTACAGAACTGTCAGGTGGTGCCGCCAGACTGCCGCAGGCGCAAGGGCTGTCCATGACGAACTGGAGGCGCGGCAGAAGGCCCAGAACGCAACTGGCGTCCCCGGACAAACCCCCGATGGCGGAACTGCCCTTCCCGTTGCCGGGGCACCGGCGCCCTGACAGGCTGCTGATCCTCTGACTGACTTCAGGACCCCCGCTCCGGCGGGGGTTCTTTTTTGCCCGTAACAGCGCCAGATTTCCCGTTGCACGGGGGCGGAATCCGGGTAATCTGGGAGCAGCAGGTCTCTGTCATAACCTCTTGCTGTCATCCTGAAGGAGCAACGCGACTGAAGGATCTTTTTCTGCTGAAGAAGGATCCTTCGCTGGCGCTCAGGATGACAGTCGGCGGGCCAAGCAGGCGGAGAGCGATTTAACGGTTTCCAGGTTTCGGAGCACATCCATGTCCGGCAAAAAGCGTATCGGTATCCTCACCAGCGGGGGCGACTGCCCCGGCCTCAACGCGGCCATCCGGGCCGTTGTGCACCGGGCTGTCCTCACCTACGGCTGGGAGGTTGTGGGCCTTGAGGAGGGCACCCAGGGCCTGCTGTCACGCCCGGTGCGCGCCCGCACGCTGGATCTGAACATGGTGGACGGCGGCGTGCTGCGCATGGGGGGCACCATCCTGGGCTCCACCAACAAGGGCGATCCGTTTGCCTATCCCATGCCCGACGGCACGCTGAAGGACCGGTCGGGCGAGATTGCCGAAGGGTGCCGCCAGCTGGGCCTGGAAGGCCTGATCGCCGTGGGCGGCGACGGCAGTTTTGCCATCATGCGCAAGCTGGCGAAGGTGGGAAACCTGAAGCTGGTGGGCATTCCCAAGACCATCGACAACGACATCGGCCTGACCGAGATTTCCGTGGGCTTTGACACCGCCGTGGCCGTGGCAACCGAGGCGCTGGACCGCCTGCAGCCCACCGCCGCCAGTCACGCCCGCGTCATGGTGCTGGAAGTCATGGGCCGCGACGCCGGCCACATCGCCCTGTCGGCGGGCATTGCAGGCGGCGCGGACGTGATCCTGCTGCCCGAAATTCCCTGGTCCGTGGAGGGCATTGCGAAAAAGATCCGGGAAGTGAAGGATAATGGCCGGAACTTCGCGCTGGTGGTGGTGTCCGAGGCTGTGCGCACCATGGAGGGCGCAGCAGCCCGCCAGGCCTTTACTGATGGCCAGAAGCGCTATGGCGGTATCGGCAACTATGTGGGCCATATGATCGCCGAGGCCACGGGAGCCGAGACCCGCGTCACTGTCCTGGGCCACGTCCAGCGCGGCAGCCCGCCCAGCCCGCGGGACCGGCTGATCGCCTCGGCCTTTGGTGTCCATGCCGTGGACCTGGTGGTTCAGGGCCGGTTTGACCGCATGGTCGCCTGGTCCAACCGCGGCGTGATCGATGTTCCACTGGAACAGGCCATCGCCGCCTATCACTGCGTGGAAAAGGACAGCCCCCTGCTGAACACTGCGCGGGGA
>JALYJY010000109.1 GCA_030775045.1 Pseudomonadota bacterium
GTGTGGGGCCGTAGCTCAGCTGGGAGAGCGCTACAATGGCATTGTAGAGGTCAGGGGTTCGATCCCCCTTGGCTCCACCAGCCTCCGCTCTGCGAGCTTCGGCCCGGCAAGCCATCCGGCTTGACGGGACGGAGGGAGCAGCCAGAAGGAGGCTGTCACGCCGTAATGGCAAAGCCATGAGGCGGACCGGAACAATTGTCGCACCTGCTTCAGTAAAATTCCCGATCATCCCGGTGGGCAGCAAACCAGGGATGGCTGCAAGTAAAAACTGCCATTATCATAATACATCTCAATGACGTGGTGCTGACGGCGCCCGCGTGTGTGCATACTGTGGAGATAGATATGGCCAATTGGATGGAAGAATTTCATGGCGCAAAAGTTTTTACACCGGGTGAAGCAGTCAGGAAATATTTTGGGGTTGCTCCGCAGGACGGTATGGAAGGTTTCGCAAAGAACGGAACTGTTTATCTGGTATTTGCCGATGACGAGCGGGAACAGGTTCTGGCAAAGGCCCGTGCGATAGATCCACAGGCCCTGGTTCTGCCAATAGGCGGTGACAATGCTGTTCTGGTCAGCTCTTCTGCCTGGCTGGCGTTTTTTGGTTCTGCTCCGGCGCTTTCTGCTTCTCCCCGATACAGACCAGGATATCTCTGGTCTGATGAGGAGTCTGACGCAAAAAAATTTACGCCCCCTGAATCTGTCAGAACCCGTTTTGGATTTTCAGCGCAGGACGAGATGAAAGGCTTCGCAAGGAGAGGGGCTGTATATCTGGTATTCTGGAATCCTGGGGAGGATGCCAAAAGGGATCAGGTAGATGCACAGGCCCTGGTTCTGGATCCGGACGCCATGGTTGGAAATATGGGTGGTATATGGATTGTTGAGATCAGCTCTTCTGCCTGGTCAAGGTTTCTGGAGTCTGTCCCGGCCGCAGTCCCTGTTGTGACTGCCCCGGGGCCGGTGAACAGGTAAGGCCGATCAATCACCCCGAAACAATTTCCACCGGCCAGTCCTGAAACAGGCCGGAGTCCAGAACGCCGGCCAGGGCCTTGATCTCCCGCTCCAGCCCGGGGCCGATGTCCCTGAATTTCACATCCAGGATCACGTTGCCCTGTTCGGTGATGACCGGGCCGTCCTTGCCGCCCTGACACAGGCGCAGCGTCACCTCGGTGGTGTCCAGGGCCTGAAGATCCTTTTCCACCCGGCGCAGGGCCTCGGGGTACACTTCCACCGGCACGGGAAACCGGGTGCCCAGCCGGTCCACGAACTTGGAGGAGTCCGCCAGGATGTACGTTTTCGGCGAGGCTTTCATGACCAGCTTTTCCCGGAACATGGCGCCGCCGCGGCCCTTGATCAGGTTTTTGGCCGGGTCCACCTCGTCCGCGCCGTCAAAGCCCCAGTCAGGGACTCGCGACATCAGCGATGTGACAGGCACCCCCAGATCCGCGCAGGCCAGGGCGATCTCGTGCGATGTGGGAATGGCCGTGCAGGCCAGTTTTTCCTGTTTCATCCGTGCAGCGATAGCCTGCAGGGCCAGAAGGGATGTGGACCCGGATCCCACGCCGATAACGTCACCGCTGCGGACCCGCTCTGCCATCTGCCGGGCGATCTTTTCCTTTTGCTGGTGACCAGGACCAGGATGATGAGGAACTGCAGGCTGCATTGAAAATCCCTTTTACCAGGGCAGAAAAACCAGCCCCCCGATTGTGGCTGGATCCTTGCCCTTTGATATGTCCAGGATGATGGTTTCAGCGTCTTCGAAAGAAACAGTCCCTGTCAGGCTGCCGTTGTTTTCCGGCTGCGGAATATCCAGGTGCAGTGTCATGTCCTCGTTCCACATGAACTGGATGGTGCGGTCTTCTGTATCGATCACACCAAAAAATGATCCCTCACAGGGCGAAAGATCTGCAAACAGATCCAGGGCTTCTTCAGGTGATACGGACAGGGGGTTTTCTGCCTCAACATCCTTTCCCGTGCCGTAATCACAGTAAAAGATTTTCATCTGTCTGCTTCTGTCCCCGGAGCCACAACACCTTCCGGCGCCGAGCACTGCCGCCCGGTCTGCGAGCCGGTCTTCGGCTTTTCTCCCCGGGCCAGTTTTTCCAGGATGTCCGTCATGCTGTCCGGGGTCAGGTCTTCGTAGAAGTCATTCCCGATCTGCACCATGGGCGCATTGACACAGGCGCCCAGGCATTCTACCTCGGCCAGGGTGAACTGACCATCCGGCGTGGTCTCGCCCATGTTCACGCCCAGCTTTTTCCGGCAGGCGGCCACAATGTCGTCTGACCCGCGCAGCCAGCAGGGGGTGGTGGTGCACACCTGCACAAGATGTTTGCCGACCGGGGACAGGTTGTACATGGTGTAGAAGGTGGCCATCTCGTACACCTTCATGGCCGGCATTTTCAGCATGTCGGCCACGTGGTCCATGGCCGCCTTTGGCAGCCAGTTGCCGTTCTGGTCCTGCGCCAGGTGCAGCAGGGGCATGACCGCGCTGCGGGCATCGGGATATTTCGCCAGGATGCCCTTCACCCTCTCCATATTGTCCTGAGTGAAGATGAAAGATGCGGGCTGGGGGACAGAAGAGGTTGCGGGTGCGGACATATCAGACCTGCTGGATTACAGGTCCGTAATGTCGCCTGTCCGCGATTAAAAAGCAAGAACGGCTGTAGTGCCCTCCTGCGATCAGCGGGGTGCCGGTCTGCCCGGTGACAGGACAGTGGCAGGCTCCGGCGTGGTGAGTGATGTGGGCCATATACTGCCGATTCTTGCGCTGGCCCGGATTTTTGCCGCTTGGGCCTGCCTCAGGGCCTGCTCTTCCATCCAGTCTTTCTGCAAGGCCGCCCGGGCTTCCTGTCGGGCCTTTTTCAGAGCGTTTTCCCGGGCTTTTCCCATGAAATCCCGGAGTTCTGGTGACTCCATAAGCCCTGAGAGGAGGTCCAGCAGTTCTGTCCGCCACTTTCTGTCCGGGCCGGGTCCTGCCTGGCAGAGGAGTACCCGCTGCCCGGGAAGATATAACGGCTGTTCAGGAAGGTTTGCCAGGTATTCAGCAAGACGGTGTACAAAGCCTCCCGTTTTCTGGACCAAGGCTCCATCGTGCTGTCTGTCAATGGCTGTCAGACAGGAAAACAGGATGTCGGGACGGCTGGCCGCTTTCACCAGGGTCCGGAAAGCACATTCAGACAGGCGGGGGGCTTCGTTCAGGTCAGCCATGACCCCGGCCTGGCGTATGGCTCCTGTCCTTTCCTGTAATGGCATGCGCTTCAGGGAATTCTGCCATAATGCGACATCTGCGGGAGAATCAGTCAGCCGTGCTGCAAGGGACAGGTTCCAGGAACAATCTTCAGCAGAAAGGTTGTTTGTCTGTACAGACAGAAGCTGAAGTTTTCTGGCCACAGCAACAGGGAAAGGCCGGGTACGGAGTTCCTGTTCCCGCCCTGTTCTTCCTCCCCATCCACAATAGCGATCCAGAAGGCACAAGGCTGCTGTTCGAAGACATTTCTGTTGTGCCTGTTCCGGAAGGGAGTCAGCAAAATTACTCCACACCAGGATCCAGCCTGGAACAGCGGTGGATGCAGGGATTGTGGCTGTCATGATGCAGAATCCTTCCCGTAGATATGCCGGGTCAAGACTGTCACAGGATCATGAAAGTAAAAAACGGTTCAGGGCCCGGTCTGGATCATATACTGTTGCGAAATACCGGACGGGCCCGGAAAATTGATGAACAGGGACTGGACCAGCGGGGCGGCGTCAGAGCCAAAGTCCGGCGAACCGCTGTCCAGGTGGGCCTTGCCCTCCCACACAGACTGCAGCTTTCCGGCCCTGTAGCTGCGGCCCTCATACATGACGGCTTCCAGGGTCTTGGGCCAGACGGTGTAGCTGTAGACCCGCGGCCAGGTGTCATAGCCATGGCACCAGCCGCCAAAGGGTCTGTCACAATACGACATGCCATAGGACAGGTTGTCCGTCCGGATCCGCTGCTGCGCCAGACCTGACGCATAGCGGAACATGACCACATAGTTTCCCTTGCGTGGGTCCGGGGCCATGCCCAAGGCCTGCAGCTCGGCCTGCATCAGGCTGGCCCAGGCGTCAAACTCCAGCGAGCCCTTCTGCTCCGGGTACGGCAGGATGGTGAAGGTCTTGCCCTGAAGGGCCAGCGAAGGCTGAGAGAAGCGCGTGACCACAGGACTGACCGAGGGAGGGGCACACGCCGCAAGGATCAGGGAAAGACCCAGTGCAACCAGGACAGCACGTACAGCCTTGACCATGCTCCTTCTCCTCGCCGGTGTTTATACCCCCAGCAGCAGGCGCTGCGGATCTTCGATGGCATCCTTCACACGGACCAGGAAGCTGACGGCCTCGCGCCCGTCGATGATGCGGTGGTCATAGCTCAGCGCCAGGTACATCATGGGCCGGATCTCGACCTTGCCGCTGATGGCCACAGGCCGGTCCATGGTCTTGTGCATGCCCAGGATGCCCGACTGGGGCGGATTCAGGATGGGCGTGCTCATCAGCGATCCATAGACACCGCCGTTGGAAATGGTGAACGTTCCGCCTGACAGGTCTTCCATGGACAGCTTTCCATCCCGGGCCTTTTTGCCCAGCGCGCCGATCGTCTTTTCCACGCCGGCCAGATCCATCTGGTCCGCATCCCTGACAACGGGCACGACCAGGCCTTGTTCCGTCCCCACGGCCACGCCGATGTCATAGTGGTTCTTGTAGATGATGTCTGTGCCGTCAATCTCGCCGTTCACGGCCGGGAATTCCTTGAGGGCGCTGATGGCGGCCTTGACGAAAAAGCCCATGAAGCCCAGTTTCACGCCGTGTTTTTTCTCGAACGCGTCCTTGTACTGGCTGCGCAGGGCCATGATGTTTGACATGTCCACCTCGTTGAAGGTGGTCAGGATCGCCGCCGTGTTCTGGGCGTCCTTCAGCCGTTCCGCAATGCGCTGGCGCAGGCGGGTCATGCGGACCCGCTCTTCCCGTTCACCCGGAGCGCGGGGTGCAGCCGGCGCGGCCTTTGGCGCAGGGGCTGGAGCCGCGCCTTTTTCCATATGGCCCAGCAGGTCGCCCTTGGTCAGGCGGCCATCCTTGCCAGTCCCCTGGACAGCCGAGGTGTCAATATTCTGTTCGTCCGCCATCTTGCGCACGGCAGGGGACAGGGTTTTTTCTGCAGCAGCAGGTGCGGTTTTCTCAGCCTTTGCAGGTGCAGGCTTTTCCTTCGCTTTTTCAGCGGGTGCCGGAGCCGTCGCTGCGCCAGCTGCGCCGATGCTGCCCAGGACAGCACCCACGGCCACGGTTGACCCTTCCGGAGCCTTCACCTCTCCCAGCGTTCCGGAAGCCGGGGCGTTAACCTCCAGCGTCACCTTGTCCGTTTCCAGCTCTACCAGCGGCTCGTCCGTTTTCACGGTGTCGCCGGGCTTTTTCAGCCAGCGGGCAACGGTGGCTTCCCTTACGGATTCGCCCAGCGGAGGAACGACAATGGTGGTGGCCATGGAAAATGTCCTGTGTTTTCTGAAAACCAATCCAGATCTAGACCGGAAATTTGCTGTTGTCCATGGGTGGCGCGTGGTATGGATCATTCTCCACCCATGGAGCTTTTCATGACAGGCGCTGCGGCCCGTAC
>JALYJY010000110.1 GCA_030775045.1 Pseudomonadota bacterium
ACAACATACGGTCTGCTCTTCCCCTTCCGGTCATGACGCCTTTCAGGAAAGTTCTTGCCCAGCAGAAACTTTTCGGGGACAAGGCCAACCCATTCCTTGTGCACGAGATTGAGCTGGAAGTGGTTATTTTCTCGTCCAAAGATCCTTTTTCATCAGATCCGGGAATTACGCTTGGCCAGGCGGTGCGAGCCATTGAAAATATCCGTGGAATGCTGGAGCAGAAGTTGGCGGCAGCAGCACAAAAGGCCGGAAAATCCCGTCCTTCCGACGGTTTCCTGTACCAAAATCCTGAAAGCAAGGGGACGCTTGCATTGATGGCTGCTGCACAGGAAGGGACCGGAAAGCCGGACCTTCCCCGCACCGGTTTACCCCGGGAAAGACGGGCCCGCGGAAGAGAAATCACGGCAGGCTTGCAGAGGCTCCGGAATAATCCCCAGGATCCGCGCTGGGCCCGTGCCAGAAGTGTTCCCAGAGCTCCGGTCGTTGCGCAGTAACAGTTTTGACCTTCTTCTGTGAATCTGTCATGAAGAACTCCCGGCGGGGCAGGGCTGTCGGGAGAATCCCATATGACACGATATATCTTCATTACGGGCGGCGTGGTTTCGTCGCTGGGCAAGGGCATTGCGGCGGCGGCCCTGGGGGCGCTGCTGCAGGCGCGCGGCTACAAGGTCCGCCTGCGCAAGCTGGATCCCTATCTGAACGTCGATCCCGGCACCATGAGTCCCTATCAGCATGGCGAGGTATTCGTCACCGACGACGGGGCGGAGACAGATCTGGATCTGGGCCATTACGAGCGCTTTACCGGCGTGTCTGCCCGCCGCAGCGACAGCACCACCACGGGCCGGATCTGGTCAACAGTGATTGCGCGGGAACGGCACGGCGACTATCTGGGCGCCACGGTCCAGGTGATTCCCCACATCACTGACGAGATCAAGGCCTTCATCCGGGGCGACCTGGCGGACGAGGATTTTGCCATCTGCGAGATCGGCGGCACAGTAGGCGATATCGAGGGTTTGCCCTTCCTGGAGGCCATCCGCCAGTTCGGGAACGAAGTGGGCCGTGACCGCGCCCTGTATGTGCACCTGACCCTGCTGCCCTGGATCGCGGCGGCGGAAGAGCTGAAGACAAAGCCCACCCAGCATTCGGTCCGGGACCTGCTGTCAGCGGGAATCCAGCCCTCTATCCTGCTGTGCCGCAGCGATCGCCCCATACCGGAAGGAGAGCGGCGCAAGATCGCCCTGTTCTGCAACCTGCAGCCCGGGCAGGTGATCGAGGCCCGGGACGTGGACACCATCTATCAGGTGCCGCTCAGCTATCACGAACAGGGCTTTGACACGCAGGTCCTGGAGTATTTCGGACTGCCGGCGGACAGGGAGCCGGATCTGGAGCGCTGGAAAACCCTTGTCCATCGCATCCGCCATCCGGAAAACACCGTGACCATCGGCGTTGTGGGCAAGTACACGGTGCTGCCCGACAGCTACAAGTCTTTGGCTGAGGCGCTGGTCCACGGGGGCATTGCGAACAATGCGAAGGTGGACCTGCGCTGGATCGATGCGGAGAGTTTCGAGGGCAGAGATGATTCCGTTCTGCGCCAGCTGGAAGATGTGGACGCCATTCTGGTGCCGGGCGGATTCGGGGTTCGCGGAACCGAGGGCAAGATCAGGGCTATCCGCTATGCCCGGGAAAACCGCATTCCATACCTTGGAATCTGCCTTGGCATGCAGATGGCGGTGATTGAGGCCTGTCGCTCCCTGCTGGGGATCAACGCCGGATCCAGCGAGTTTGGTACACCGGACCAGGAGCATGTGGTGGGCCTGATGTCCGAGTGGTTGCTGGGCGAAACCGTGGAAAAGCGGGGCAGGGGCGGCGACATGGGCGGGTCCATGCGCCTGGGGGAATACACCTGCGTCCTGCGGCCGGGCAGCCGGGGTGAGGCGGTCTATGGCACCCGGGAAATTTCCGAACGCCATCGCCACCGCTATGAAGTCAGTATGGCGTACAGGGACAGGCTGGAAAAGGCCGGCATGATCTTCAGCGGCCTGTCACCGGATGGCACCCTGCCGGAGATGGTGGAAATCCGGGACCATCCGTGGTTCGTGGCCGTCCAGTTCCATCCGGAGCTGAAATCCAGACCTCTGGATCCCCACCCCCTGTTTTCCGGTTTTGTGAAGGCGGCCCTGGACCGGCAGCGGAAGGCGCAAGTGCCGGCTCCCTGAGGGAAAGGGCTGTGCCCGGGATATACTTTCAGAAAAACCCCTTAGGCTGCGTATCTGTAGCCAGGGGGATCCATGCCCGAAGAAAAAATACATTTTGCCAATCCATGGCCAGGTGCGCCTGTTGAGGATCTGGCCTGGCTGATCCATGACAGCTGCGGGAACGGGGACTGGTCGGCAACAAAGTCCTTTCTGTCCCTGAAAGGGGAACAGGGGATGCTGCTCTTTCGCCTTGCCTTCGCTGAATCTGAAAACTGCAGGCAGCAGTTTGACGCAATGGTCCAGAACCCGCAAGGATGGGACATTTTTTGCAGGATTTTCAGGGAGTCTGCCGCAGTGTGGATTCTGGATGCCAGTACATTCGGGGATGCATTGCCCCCGGAAAGCCCCCGGACACAAAACCAGGTCGCAGGGCTGAGGCGGCTCATGGGGGCGCTGGGGCGGGCTGTAGGGTTTCTGGAGCTGGGATATCCAGATATGGAATCTGATGCCAAGCCCGCCTGTTAACAGAAGAGCATAGGGAAACGGAGCGGGAAATACAAGCTTTCGTCCGGGACAGGATCTGTGCCATACGCACCAGGTCGGGGCGCGGGCCCTGTTTTTGGGAAATGGGTGCGGAAATGACCTTCAGAACCTATGACATTGTCCAGATTACAGATTGCCATGACGAAAATCTGGACAGTGGCCAGCTGGCGGCGGTCAAGGTGCGCATGGCCTACAGCGCCTGGGCTGAGAAGCATGGCCTGCCGGTGTCCCAGATCCAGATGGTCCCGGCCGAGGAATTCAATACCGTCGATGCCGGATTCAGGTTTTCGGAAATTGTATCCACAAATCCCATGCCGGAACGCCTGCTTGTGGCTGTGAACGTGGCCCCTGCCATGGCGGGCAAAAGCGCCAACAACGAACGCGAACTGTTCGTTCTGGGAAAACTGAAAAACGGCCTGCATTTCGGGGGCACGTACAAGGGATACTGCCTGTCCTATATAAAGCCTTTGATCCAGGAAGTGTTTTACCTGACGGACAGCAACAACGGCAGCCAGTTCCGGTCCCTGGAGGTTCTGCCCCCGGCCCTGGTGGAATACGCCAGGGGGACCATCCGGAAGGACCGGCTGGAGGCCTTTGACCATACTGCTGTTATTCCGGACGCCCCGTCAGTTTCCCACGTTCTGGCCATCGACAATTTCCGCAACGTGAAAATCCGCCTGTCACCGGAAGACCGGGTATTTCTGGAAGGCGTCATGAAGGCGGGTGGAATCGAAGGTTCTCTTCCCGTTATCGATATCAGTTTTGCCGGGAAATCCGTGGAATTCGCCGTCAGTCCGAAGCCCAGCCCTTCCAAACCCCACTGGCGCGTTGTCCTGGGACAGCGGATGTTTGACGTGGAGGAAGGGGACAGCGTCCTGTCCCTGGCGTCCAGTTCCCGCCTTCTGGAGAGAAACGGCCAGTGGACCGGAAAGGTGGCCCAGCTGGCCACTATCCGCCGCCGGCCCCATGTGGCACTGGGGTATGAAGTGCCGCCGCTGGGCGCCGCGGTCTATTTCCGTCGCTGATCTGTCATTGAACCGTGACTGTTGATTATGACCTGACCATCTGCTGCAGGATCCGGAAACGGCATCGCGTCTGTACCTGCATTACGGCGATATGACGGATGCGACCCGTCTGGTAGCCCTTCTGTGGCAGATCCAGCCGGCCGATATCTCCTGCCTGAAAGGTGATCCGGCCCAAGCCCGGTCGGCCCTGGGCTGGAGCCCCCGAACTCCCTTGCCCGCCTGATCCGCGAAATGGTGGACAGTGATTTGACCGATGCACAGGCCGCTTCAGGAGCGGGACAGACGGGGGCTTGCGGCCACTCCCGCCCCATTGTTCTGCGTGCTGCGGAAGAGGGTGAGCCGCTTTCAGGTTTCTGATTTTCTGCCGGTGCGCACAAAAGTCCGGACAGCATCCGGCAGGTCGGTGGGCAGAAGGTTTTTCAGGGCTCCTTCCACCCGGATAACAGGATGTCCCGGACCGGGGCCTGTGTTCAGGCAGGACAGGAGGGGCAGTGCTCCGCCTGTCAGGCTGTAAACCGTGTGGATCAGGGTTCCCAGGGCAACGGCCTGCTGCCTTTCATGGGGGGAGAGGATTTTCCAGATCCTTTTTCCATCCTCCGGCAGGTGCGGGCCGCCATGCCGGGCGTGGACAGCCAGGGCCAGCGCGATCCGCTCGTGATGGCTGATCCCCAGGGCGGGGATATGCAGGGTTTCCAGGAAGGCCTGCTGGGCGCGCCAGTCCGGATCATCCATATGATCCCGGACAGACAGCAGGCACACGGCCTCTCTCAATCGCCGGTGGTCCGGTGCTTCATCGGGAAAAGCCGCTGAAGACCAGTCCTTCAGCTGTCTGGCCTCGTCTGTTTGCCCACCGGCCATCTCCCGGCACAGGGCGATCAGCGGATCCTGGTTCTGCTGGTCCGGGGACATGCGGCTGTACATCCAGCCTTCGCGCAGGCCGGTAGTGGAAAAAACAATCCGGTCCGGTTTCAGGCGGTCGCAGATCCGCTCCAGCAGAAGGGCTGCGGCAGGCAGGCTTTCCACCCTGTCCTTGCGGATGCCCGCTGTCGACAGGATTTTTGCCTTCCAGCGGACCAGGCGGATTGCGAAGTCCCGGGCTTCGTCGCGGTCCAGGGCATAGCCGTGCACATGGGGCAGGGGCCAGTCCACGGTGCGCATGTGCAGCCGGGCCAGCGCGCGCCAGGTGCCGCCCACCGCGAAAAAGGTCTGCCCTTTTGCCCGACCTGCATCCGGCCATGTGTCCAGATGGTGGTCGATATATTCCGCTGCATCGCGCAGGCTTTCCGCCACCCTGTCCCGCAGACGCAGGACGCCCAGGGGAAGGCTGATGCCCGGAGCAGGCTTTCCGTCTGCCAGCGGGGAAAGCTCCAGACTGCCGCCGCCCAGGTCGCCTGTGACGCCTGCGGCATTCCGGTGACCGGCGATAACGCCCAGAGCGGACAGGCGGGCCTCTTCCTCGCCGCTGATGATCCGGATCTGAAGACCGGCGCGGCGGTCTGCAGCGCCAATGAAATCCGTGCCGTCTGTGGCGTCGCGTACCGCAGCCGTGGCCAGGACATGGCACTCTCCGGCGCCCAGCTCCCGCGCGATCAGGGCAAAGCGCTCCAGACTGTCCAGGGCCTTGCGGGTGCCGCCGGGATGCAGTTCCCCCGTACTGTCCAGATCGCGGCCCAGACCGCAGGCGACCTTTTCGTTGACCAGGGGCAGCAGGCAGCGGTCCATGTCCCGGTACACCACCAGCCGGACCGAGTTGGATCCGATGTCGATGACGGCCACGGGTTGCTGCTGCATGGTTATTCCTTTTTCCGCACGGGTTTCAGAACAAGGCAGGGCGGGGTGGGTG
>JALYJY010000111.1 GCA_030775045.1 Pseudomonadota bacterium
GACATGCTCCGGGCTGGAAACATACTCAATAAAATACTGGTTCTTCGCAGGATCTTCCGACGCCAGATCGTTCAGCTGGATAAACGATACAATCTGCAATTTTCCTCTTGCCGGGAAAATCTGGGCTTCCAGCGGCTCCATGGTTTCCGGCAAGGATATATCAACCTTGCATCCCGCGTTTTCCGGGCCATAGTCTAGGCGGTCGTAGTTCCGTTTGTATGCGCCGGTTATCCAGTAACCATGACGCGTTTTCTTTCCATCGATGATTTCCGGCTCGAAGGCAGCTACCGGACCGCAAACGTTCTGGATCCAGACATACTTCGCAAGAAAATTCTCAAGTTTCTCAATAGGGGTTTCAGGGCCGCATCCTGCAGCTGTCAGGAAAGCCGCAATGGCTCCCATAATCCTGGATTTTGCCGTTTTCATTTTTCGGAGGTTATGGATCGTGCCCGGTTCCGGATATAGCGCTTTCGTCATTTTTTCCGGAAAACAGGGGTTATGCCTTCCGGAAGATTCCGGAATTACAGCAAACCAAGTGTACCCCCGGATGGATAGGTAATACTTTCCCCACGGACAACGGCAAATTCTGTCAGCCTGTGGGGAGAAGATTTATGTGCGGACATAATATGCTCCACCGGAATCCGGCGGACAGAAAGGGCATCCGCAACCAGGGAACGATGGCATCGCCAGGGAACAGCTTCAGCGCACATAATCACTGTACGCTTCACCTTTGCCAGTTCAATCAGCTCAGGCAGGGCCGAATGAAATCCGGCTGTCTGCATGTAATCGGCATATCCCCGGAAAGACAAATTCCGCCAGCCCTCGTTGGGTGAGTCCTTCCGGGGATGCCTGAGTCCGCCCAAGGCCTTCATCCATACGTATTTTATGTTCTGGTCCTGCAGACTCCGGCGCAGAGCCTCTTCATTGAACTGCGGATTGTGCCGGGAGCGCGGAATCGTCCGGATATCTGCCAGAGCCTCTATGCTGAAGCTGCGCAGGATTTCCAGGAACTGCCCGATGGAATACGTGGAATGACCAATGGTATAGATCATGCCTTCCCGGAGCCGGAACCCCTGTTCATGCGGGTTTTCCTTCAGCAGGCCTGTCAATTTTACTCGCCATATAACTGTACACCGTCGGAATCACATACAGCGTGAACAGGGTACCCACGGTGATGCCGCCCACGATGACGGCACCGATGGACTGGCGGCTTTCGGCCCCCGCCCCTGTTGCCAGCATCAGCGGGATTGCGCCCAAGGACATGGCGCCCGTGGTCATCAGGATGGGGCGCAGGCGCATCACGGCGGCTTCGGCCACCGCTTCGGCGCGGCTCTTGCCCTGTTCCTGCAGGTGGTTGCTGAACTCCACAATGAGGATCCCGTGCTTGGTGATCAGGCCGATGAGGGTAACCAGCCCGATCTGGCTGTACACGTTCAGGGTGCCGCCCGTCAGGTACAGGGCCAGCAGTGCGCCGGCCATGGACAGGGGCACGGTGAACATGATGATCAGCGGATCGCGGAAGCTTTCAAACTGCGCCGCCAGCACCAGATAGATGAACGCCAGCGCCAGCAGGAAAGTCATGTACAGACTGGCGCTGGACTGCCTGAACTCGCGCGAAATGCCGTTGTAATCCAGCTGGGCATTGGCCGGGATCACTTCCCGCGCTGCCGCTTCCAGCGTATCCAGCGCCTCGCCCAGCGCGTAGCCTTCGGCCACATTGCCAGTGATCGTCACCGCGCGCAGCTTGTTGAAGTGGTTCAGTTCGCGCGGAGCAACCGACTCCCGCACCTGCACCAGGTTGGACAGGGGGATCATCTCGCCGCTGCGCCCACGCACATAGATATTCGTGATGTCGTCCGGGTTGCGGCGGTCCACATCGGCCACCTGCAGCATCACGTCGTACTGCTTGCTTTCGCGCTTGAAGCGCGTCACCTGCCGCCCGCCCAGCATGGTCTCCATGGTGCGGCCCAGGGTCGCCGCATCGACGCCCAGATCCGCCGCCTTGTCGCGGTTCACATCCACCTTCAGCTGCGGTTTGTTCAGCTTCAGGTCCGTCTCCAGCGCCATCAGGCCCGGATAACCGGACACGCGGTCGATGATCTGCTGCGCCCAGCCGTCGATCTCCGCATAGCTGGCGCCCGACATGATCACCAGTTGCACCGGCTTTGACCCCGACCGCTGACCCAGCGACGGCGGGTTGCTGGGAAACGCCAGCACACCTGGAATGGCGCGCATCTTTGGCATCAGTTCGGCCGTCATGGCCTGCTGCTTGCGATCGCGCTCGTCCCAGTCGATCATGCGGGTAAAGACGCGCGCGCCGTTCACCTGCGGCGTGCCCACCACCGCGAAAATGCGGTTCACTTCGGGGATTTCGTCCGCCAGCGCCTCGACCTGTTTCACATAGCGGTCGGTGTAGTCCAGCGAGGCGCCCTCAGGCCCCGAGATGATGGACACGATGGTGCCCCGGTCTTCTGTGGGGGCCAGTTCCGACTGGATCTGCGTGAACAGAAGGCCGCCCACGCCGGCCACGCCCAGCATGATCAAAATCACCATGGGCCGCGCGCGCAACGACCAGGCCAGAGTGCGCCGATACCCACGGGTGACGCTGTCCAGAACGCGTTCGCTGAACCGGTAGAATGCGTTGTGCTTCTCATCTTTTTTCAGCAGGCGCGAGCACATCATGGGCGTGAGGGTCAGCGCGATGATACCCGACACAATCACCGCACCGGCGAGGCTCAGCGCAAACTCGGTAAACAGGCGGCCCGTGCGGCCCTCCATGAACCCGATGGGCGCGTACACCGCCGCCAGCGTGATCGTCATGGCGATGACGGCAAAGCTGATTTCCTTCGCACCCAGCAGACCGGCCTCGAGCGGTTTTTTGCCGTCCTCGATATGGCGGAAGATGTTTTCCAGCATGACGATGGCGTCGTCCACAACCAGCCCGATGGCCAGCACCATGGCCAGCAGGGTGAGCGTGTTGATGCTGAAGCCCAGCGCCAGCATCAGGGCGAAGGTGCCGATCAGCGACACGGGAATGGCGATCAGCGGAATGATGGTGGCGCGGCCCGTGCGCAGGAAAAAGAACACGACCAGGGCGACCAGCACGACCGCCTCACCAATCGTGTGATAGACGGCCTTGATGGATTTGTCGATGAACACGGACGAATCGTACGCCACGTCGACGGTCATGCCTTCGGGCAGGTCGCGCTCGATCTGCGGCAGGATTTTCTGGATTTCTTTCGAGACTTCCAGCGGGTTGGCCACAGATTGTTTCACCACGCCCAGGGCCACGGCGCTCTTGCCGTTGAAGCGCGCCAGGCGGCGTTCGTCCTGCGCCCCCAGCTCCACCCGCGCCACGTCTTTCAGGCGTATCAGATAGCCGCCCTCCTGGCGCAGGATCATGTCCTCAAACTGCTGGACAGTTTTCAGGTCTGTCTCACTGAGCACCGTGAATTCCCGCCCGGCGCTTTCGATGCGGCCCGCCGGAATCTCGATATTCTGCAGGCGCAGGGCGTTCTCCACATCCTGCGGAGTCATATTGTAGGCTACCAGCCGCGCGCGATCGAGCCACAGGCGCATGGCCCAGCGGCGCTCGCCGCTCATGGTGACTTCGGCCACACCGGGCAGCACCTGGAGGCGGTCTTTCACGAACCGGTCGGCGTAGTCGGTCACCTCCAGCGACGAATGGCGATCACTGGAAAAAGCCAGATAGATAATGGGCTGCGCGTCGGCCTCCACCTTCGCCACCACTGGCTCGTCAATCTCGTCTGGCAGGCGGCCACGGGCCCGGCCCACACGGTCGCGCACGTCGTTGGCCGCGATGTCCACGTCGCGGTCCACGCTGAAGGTCACGGTAATCTGGCTCTGCTCCTCGCGGCTGATCGAGGTGATGTATTCGATCTTCTCGATGCCCGAGAGGGATTCCTCCAGCGGCTGGGTAATCTGGCTTTCGATAATTTCCGCCGACGCGCCGGGATAGCGCGTGGTTACCGTCACCACCGGCTCCTCGATCTGCGGGTATTCGCGCACGCTGAGCCGTTCCCACGCGATAACGCCCAGAAGGACGATCAGCAGGTTGACGACGATGGCAAACACCGGCCGCCGGATGCAGAAAGAGGTGATGTTCATTGAAATATCTCCCCTCCCCTGTTGCCATGAAAAAACGGCGGATTCAAGGAGGCGGGACCTGCTTTGGGCGGTACCCCCTTCCCTCCGGCGCCTCCATCACCATCAGCAGGTGGATCTGGATGCCTGTGATCGTATTGCTGAACATCATATCCACGACCTTTTCGCCGGGGCGGCTGTTACCCGGAAGCTTCCCGGCAGGACCCGGGATGCAGGCTTCCGGCATCGGCTCGCCGGAAGGCGGCCTGGGATTGTCATTTGCATGCGCCGGATCAGACTTCCGGACTGGCGCCAGGATAACGTGATCCTGCGTCCACCTTTGAATTTTTTCGGCTGCGTCCCGGCCTTCCCGGCTTATCTTTCCCGGATCATCTTCATCCATGACACGCACGGGAGACTTCGTGTCTGATTTCAGCGGCGTTGCTTCGGCCAGTGCCCGCGTGTCGCGGTAGTAGCCAGGAATATTCACGGACAGTTCGTCGTGGTTCGCAGATATTACATACCCTGTAACATCAATGACATCAGGGTTGTTCTGCAGGGGCTGTATTTATAATGCTGACGGGCATGCCGGGGCGCAGTTTCATCTGGCCCGCGGTAATGACCACATCGCCGGGGGACAGTCCCTCGACAATCTCCACCTGCTGGCCCTGGCGCTGGCCGGTTCTGACTTTTTTCAGCACTGCCTTGCCATCAGCCACCACATAGACGAACTGGTCGTTCCCCTGGGGGATGAGGGCCTGTTCGTCCACGAGAGCCGCTCCTTCCTTCCGGTCCACCACCAGCCGCACCCGGGCGAACAGGCCGGGGCGCAGCACCTTGTCCGGGTTGGCCAGCCGGGCGCGCAGGATCACCGACCGCCCCGCGCTGTCAATACGCGGGTCGATGGCGTACACCTCGCCCTGGAAAACCCGCTCCGGAAAAGCATCCACAGTCAGGCCGACTGTCTGGCCAGGTCTCACTGCACCCAGATAGATTTCCGCAACCCGGAACTCGGCCTTCAGGGGATCAATATTCTCGAAATTCACCAGCTTCTGGCCCGGTGTGACGTAATCCCCCACGCTGACCTGGCGCAGACCCACAATGCCATTGAAGGGCGCTTTGATGACCGTCTTGTCCAGCTGGGCTTTGGCCAGGGTCAGGGCCGCCTCATCCACATTGAATTTCGCCAGCGCCTCGTCCCGGTCGCGCTCGGTCACGTTCTTTTTCTGGTACAGGGCCTGCGCCCGCTGGTAGTTGGACCGGCTGAAAACAATATTGGCCTCGGCCTGCGCCAGCTGGGCCCGGTAGATGGAATCATCCAGGCGGATCAGGGCATCACCCTGTTTCACCTCCTGGCCTTCCTGGAACAGGATTTCGCTGATCCGCCCGGTAATCTCGGGGCTGAGCACCACGGACTCATCAGCCAGGAGG
>JALYJY010000112.1 GCA_030775045.1 Pseudomonadota bacterium
CCCCTTGTGGATGTTTCTGTAGACCAGCCGGAAAAGGCCCTTGTTCACGCCCTGATCCGGCAGGAGAGCACCTTCAACGCCGGAGCCATCAGCAGCGCGGGGGCCCGCGGCCTGATGCAGCTGATGCCGGCGACGGCGAGACAGGTGGCCCGGCAGGAAGGACTGCCCCACCAGCCTGCGCGGCTGACAGAAGACCCGGCCTACAACATCCGTCTGGGGGCGGCCTATCTGGAACGCATGCTGGACCAGTTTGGGGGATCTCCGGTCCTGGCCATCGCGGCCTATAACGCCGGCCCGTCGCGGGTGCGGGAATGGGTCGGAAAACTGGGACAGCCGGGAGACCGGCCGGAAGAGGTTGTGGACTGGATCGAACAGATACCCTTCTCCGAAACCCGCAACTATGTCCAGCGTGTTCTGGAAAACCTGCAGGTCTACCGCCAGCGGCTGGGGGAAGGGAACCGGAACGGCCTTGCCCATGACCTGGTGCGCACTACTGTGAAAACGGACTCCTGAACGGAGCGCTCCATGACCGCCGATCCCCTCCTTCTGGCCCGCATCCAGTTCGCGGCGAACATCACGTTCCATATCCTGTTCCCGGCCATCACCATCGCCCTGGGCTGGATCCTGCTGTTTTTCCGTCTGCGCTTTCGCACCACGAAGGACAGCAAGTGGATGGAAGTGTACTTTTTCTGGACGAAGGTGTTCGCCCTGTGTTTCGCCCTCGGCGTGGTCAGCGGCATCACCATGTCGTTCCAGTTCGGCACCAACTGGCCCGGATACATGAACACGGTCGGGAATATCGCAGGGCCGCTGCTGGCCTATGAGGTGCTGACGGCCTTTTTCCTCGAGGCTACGTTCCTGGGCATCATGCTGTTCGGATTCCGCCGCGTGTCGCCCTGGCTGCATATCCTGGCCACGGTGCTGGTGGCGGCGGGAACGACGCTGTCGGCCTTCTGGATCCTGGCGCTGAACAGCTGGATGCAGACCCCTGCCGGCTTTGAGATGATCGACGGCAAGGCCTATGCCACGGACTGGCTGCAGATCGTTTTCAATCCGTCCTTTCCGTACCGGCTGACCCACATGCTTCTGGCTTCGGGCCTGACGGCGGCATTTCTGGTGGCCGGCCTGTCGGCCTGGCGCTGGCTGAAAAATGACCAGGCGCCGGCAGTCATGGCAGCCCTGAAAACCGGCGTGGGGCTTGCGGCCATTCTCGTTCCGCTCCAGGTCCTGGCGGGGGACATGCACGGGCTGAACACGCTGAAGCACCAGCCGCAGAAAATCGCGGCCATGGAGGCCCTGTGGGACACCCGGGCCGGTGCACCGCTGGTGCTGTTCGCGCACCCGGACGAGACAGCCCGGGCTAACCGGTATGCTGTAGAAATTCCCGGCGGGGCGAGTCTGATCCTGACGCATGATACAGAAGGCGTGGTGCAGGGCCTGAATGACTTTGAGGGTAATCATCCGCCTGTGGCGCCCCTGTTCTGGGGGTTCCGGATCATGGTGGGCACGGGTGTCCTGATGCTGCTGGTGTCCTGGGCCTCTGTTTTTTGCCTGAGGAGGCGAGGGGGGTTGCCCCGCTGGCTGGCCCGGGTGCTGGTGGCCATGACCTTTTCGGGGTGGGTGGCCACGGTCGCCGGCTGGTACGTGACCGAGATCGGCCGCCAGCCCTGGCTGGTCGGCGGCGTGCTGAAAACCGCGGATGCTGTCGCTGACGTGCCTGCACCCATGGTCGGTCTCAGCCTCGGCCTGTACCTGACCGTGTATGCTGTCCTGCTGATGGCGTTTGTCGCGACCCTGTTCCATATGGCCCGCAAGGCCGGGCAGGCGGTGCCGGCCAGCGTCAGTGATCCGGTGGTCGAGGCCCTGTCTCATAAAGGGGGGAGCAGGCCATGACGGATATTATTGCCAGCGGGCAGTGGCTTCCCGTTGCATTTGCGGCGCTCATGGGTCTGGCCATGCTTGTCTATGCCATCCTGGACGGCTATGACCTGGGCACCGGCATCCTGATGCCCGGGGCCAGCGATGCGGAAAAGGACCGCATGATTGCCTCGATCGGGCCGTTCTGGGATGCCAACGAGACCTGGCTGGTGCTGGGTGTGGGCCTCCTGCTGGTGGCTTTTCCCGCGGCCCACGGCATTATCCTGACCAGCCTGTACCTGCCGGTGGCCATCATGCTGCTTGGACTGATCCTGCGCGGTGTGGCATTTGACTTCCGCGCCAAGGCCCATGCCAGTCACAAACAGGCCTGGAACAGGACGTTTTTCGCCGGGTCCCTGCTGGCCGCGCTGGCGCAGGGGTTCATGCTGGGAAGCTATATCCTGGGCTTTGAGAAAAGCTGGCAGGCCCTGGCGTTTTCCGGGCTGGCGGGGTTGGCCGTGGCGGCGGGTTACACCCTGATTGGCGCCTGCTGGCTGGTCATGAAGACGGAAGGCGACCTGCAGCGCAAGGCCATCCGCTGGGCCCGCCGGGCGCTGTGGGGCACGGTCCTGGGCATCGGGCTGGTGTCCATTGCCACACCGCTGGCCAGCGCGCGGGTTTTCGACAAGTGGTTTTCCTTTCCGGAAATCATCCTGCTGGCGCCCATTCCTGCAATAACCGGAGTTCTGGTGCTGGGGCTGGATTATTTGCTGCGACATCTGCCGCGGCCGCAGGATCGCTGGTCCTGGGTGCCCTTTGCGATGACAGTGGGGGTCTTTATTCTGTGCTTCCATGGTCTGGTCTACAGCTTCTGGCCGTGGATCGTGCCGGACCGCCTGAAGATCGTTGAGGCCGCCAGCGCGCCGGAGTCCCTGATGATCATCCTGGCAGGCACCCTGGTCGTCCTGCCGGTGCTGGCAGGCTACACGGTCCTGGCGTACCGGGTCTTCCGCGGCAAGGCCGGGGATCTGTACCAGGACTGAGAAACTGTTCCCCAAGCCTGATTGTTCTGGTCGCCTGCTTTGTCTTTCTGTGCTCCCGGTGCTCACGTACCGTAACGTACGCTGCGCTCCGGTTCTCGAAAGACGGCGGCAATCGACTCAGATCAGCGACTTTTGAAACAGTTTCTGAAGTTTTCCGGCTATAGATATGCTTGCCGCAAGTAAAACCTGCTTTTAGGGTTTTGCAGCATATCCAGTAAAGCAGCGGAAACCCGTTTCATGACAGACAGCTATCAGAAAAAACACCGTAGTGCGGCGTTCATTGGATTTGGACTGGTTTTTAGCAGGGTTCTGTCCGGAATCGGCGTTTCACCTGCACACTGGTTCCTGGTTGTTACGCACCTGAACGCACGGCGCGGAAACATGAAGCCGTTCCTGAAGATTCTGGAGCAGTTTTCCGTTAAAGCTTCCCACGGGAACCGTGATCAGTTCCTGAAACTGTGGGACCAGGTTTTGCTGGAATTCAACAAGGCTGCAGAGGATCCGGAGACCGGTGCAATCAAACTCTACAACAAAAAAATCTGGCTGGTGGATGGCCAGAATCAGAGGACTGATTTCTGGCCCAAAGGTTTTGAGGGCACCGAAGCAGATTTAATCAGACATGGCAACGAGACAGGTCTTGCCATGGCCGATGGTTTTTTGCTTCCCTGTGACAGGATTTTCACTGTGATTGTGGATGCCATCCGGCTGATGCTTATGGCTTCCGAGCGCATCCGGGGGGTTCAGGGCTGGGCCTCTCTTTCCGGTGATCATGAAAAGATGCTTTCTGATCTGTGGCAGGCTCATGAGAATGCCAAGGCTTCGTTGCAGGGAAAAAATTCTGTGGCGGAAAGCGGCCCAGAAAAAAGCCCGGAAAACACTGTAAAAGATCCTGCCCGGGATTTTTCTGCTGTCATGGCTGAAGCAATGGAAAACGCCGGCCATCCTCTGGTCACTCCAGCGCTTGTCAGCCTGATGTCTGTCAGAAGCGATGTACTGGATCTTGCCAGGACTGTCCTGAGGAAGGCGGCGCCTGGAACAATTGATGCTGATACGATGCTGAGGCGGCTTACAGATCTGGTTCGTCTGGAGACAGAAAGGGAAAGGTTCAGTATCCCGGCTGAAGACAGAAACGGACCTTGGCGGGAAACAGGTACGCCGGAAAATTTCTTTGTGGAGAGCGGGGGGCAATGGGGCGTGCATCCCCGGGTGCTTCACATGATTACGTCCGTGATGCAGGGGCAGCTTGTTCCATCAGAGGATTCTCTGGAGACAATCATTGACTCCTGCCGGCTGCTGGTCATGGTTTTCAGGCATGCCCAAAGGTGTAAGGACTGGGATACAGCGGACATGGAGGACGTATGGCCCGGCGCCCGGGTCATTTTTGATCGTCTTCGGACAGCCCGCGCTGCCGTCGGGAACGCCATGGAATCCGACCAGTCCAGGATCCTGCGGCGGCAGGAGCGGCAGAAGGCGCGGGACGAGGAGAGACGGAAAGCCGAAGCCGAGCTTGATCAGTTGAGCGCCGCCAAGGCTCTTGAAGCAGCCCGAGTTCAGGGCCAGTCTCTCTCCGGCGGCTCTTCTTCACCCCCCAAAAAACCGGAGACAGTTCCCGGTCCGGTGACCGGCGTGGGTCTGAGCTCCTCTGTTTTCAGGAAGATTGACAGGGGCGTGGCCATGGCGCGGTTCACGGCCCTGAGTGCAGCGCTGTACGGTGTTCTGGGACTGGAGCAGGTGGACTGGACAGACAGTGCGGCGCTGAAGGAAGCGCTGAAGGCTGTGCATCCGGATCTGGCTGAGGGAAAGCCTGCCGGAGAGAAGCAGAAGGATGCTGTGTTGCTGAGGGCGCTGGATGTGATGCCGTATACTGTGAATGGTCTGTCTGATGGTGGTCCGCAGCTGGCGCAATGGTGCCTGGACAGACTGGCGGAGGGACGTGCTGCGTTTCCGGACCTGCGGCCCGATGCAAAAGACCTGGACGCGGCGCGGGTGCGGATTGCTGCTGCATCTGGCGGGGAGGCCCGGCTTGGGGTTATCCTGGCGGTCCTGGCAGAACAGACAATGGTCGTTCTCGACAGGACCCCGGTTGTGGTGCAGGCTGCAGCGCCGATCCCATAAAAGCCGGTCACACAGCGTGTGACAGTATCTTCTGATCTGGAAGGCCTGACCGCACATGGCCTCACCGGGTTCACAAGAGGCCCGCTGCAGGAGCCGGCACAGGTACCGGTGGCGTAATCGCAGGAAGATCCCTGTCAGGGAGTGTAGGAAGAATCTCCATCACCCTTTGGCTGGGCTGCTGGCGGAACCCAGGGGGTGCCGTCCCAGTTATAGCGCTCGACCTTTGCCTTCTTTTCCATGTCCTTCAGGATATCGGACAGAAGTTCCTGGGCCAGCTGGCTGCGCAGTTCGGGTTCCAGTTGCTCATAAGTGGGCGGGGTTGTCCTGTGCCGGTCTTCCAC
>JALYJY010000113.1 GCA_030775045.1 Pseudomonadota bacterium
CAGCCGGGGTGACCGATACAAACATCCTCTCGCCGATGGATTCGCGGAAGCTGACCACGCCATCGATTTTCGCAAACAGGGTATGGTCCTTGCCCAGGCCCACGTTCTGGCCGGCATGGAATTTGGTGCCGCGCTGACGCACCAGGATATTGCCCGCCAGGACTTCCTGGCCGCCATAACGTTTTACTCCGAGACGCCGGCCAGCACTGTCGCGCCCGTTGCGCGAACTGCCGCCGGCTTTTTTATGTGCCATGGTTCAGTCCTCCCCATAAAGGCCGGCCGTCAGGCCGCGGCCTTGATTCCCGTAATCCTCAGCACCGTCAGAAGCTGGCGGTGGCCGTTCTTGCGCCGCGAATTCTGGCGGCGACGCTTCTTGAAGACGATGATCTTCGGACCACGATCCTGGGCGACAATCTCGGCCGTCACCTTCGCTCCAGCCAAGAAGGGCGTTCCCACGGAAGCCTTTCCGGCGTCGCTGACCATCAAAACCTCGTCCAGGGTGACGGTGGAGCCGGCTTCGGCTTCCAGCTTCTCAACCCGGATCACGTCGCCGTCGGCGACCTTGTACTGTTTTCCACCCGTGCGTATGACCGCGAACATGTTGTCACCCGGCAAATTCTGAAAAACCCGCGTGCCTGTGCACCCGGGGAAGGCGCACTATAATGGCTGACCTCGCCAAGTCAAGAAGATTGCCTATTCATTAATGTACCAGGTGCCATTGGGGCCCAGACACGCATAACCTGTCGGAGCATAGGGACTGACGGCATACAGTTTCTGGCAGCCGTTGACCGGAGCGGGGCCCGGGCGGTATCCGGCCGATGCGCCGCGGGGCGGATAGCCATAGATCACGGGACGGGCCTGCGCCAGATCGGTTGCTGACGATCCATAGGGGGGCGGAGCAAACTGGCCGGTCCGGATATTGCCACCCTGTTGCGGATCATAGGAAACCGGCTGGCCCTGGTACTGATTCTGATTCGCCATACCCTCGCCGATGGCCTGGCCTGCGGCAGCTCCGGCGACTGCGCCCACGCCTACAGCCACAAGCTGGCCCGTTCCGGCCCCGATGGCGCTGCCGGCCACACCGCCCACAACCCCGCCAACAACAGCGCCGGCCGTCCCCTGGGGAGTGCTGGCACAGGCAGACAGGAAAAGGGCTGCTGCGGAAACAAGGACAAGGGTCGAAGAACGGAGCATGGGCTGTCCCCGGAAAACAGGATACAGGATGAACTGCTGCGCACTCTGCCCTGTTTCAGCGTTATGGGCAAGATCTGTGTCTGCGACTTGCGGACGGGCGCGAAATGCTGTCTGATCCGGGGCAGACAAACAGGAATTTCATGAAAGGACATACAATGCGGATCAGGCTTCTTCTGCTCTCCGTTTTTCTGGTACTGGCCACAGCCTTTCCGGTCGCGGCACAGGAGAAAGAGTCCGTATATGACCGCGTCATGCGCACGGGCACCATCCGGTGCGGGTACATGCTGTGGGATATCTATCTGAACAAGGACCCCGACACCGGCAAAATGGGCGGAATCTATTATGACTATATGGAACAGCTTGGTAAAAATCTGGGTCTGAAAATCCAGTGGGACCAGGCAGAAACAGGCAATGGTGACTATATCGCCGCCCTGGAAAACGACCGCTTTGATATCTACTGCACGGTCATTATCTATAACGCACAGTGGGCCCGGCAGGTCGATTTCCTGTCCCCTTTCTTCTATATGTCCAGCGCTGTTTTTGTCCGCGAGGGAGACAAACGGGTTGATGGCCACCTGGAAAAGCTCAATGACCCGGCGATGACCCTGACAACTTTCGAAGGGGATATTTTCGAGAAAATCTCCAACCGGGAATTTCCTGCAGCAAAAAAATTCCAGATTCCCCAGATGTCAACCGAGGCGGATCTTTTCCTGAGTGTTGCCACAGCCAAGGCTGATGCCACAATCACAGAAACATCGGCGGCTCTGAAGTTTATGGAGAAAAACCCGGGGAAACTGCGCATGGTGGACATTGGCGGTCCATTCCGGGCCTTGCCTGCCTCGATCTCCATCAAGGGCGGTGAGTACCGGTTCCAGCGCATGCTGGAGATCGCCACGGTGGAGATGATGACCAGTGGTACTATCGAGTCCATCCTGAAAAAACATGAGAAATATCCTGGCACCCTGCTGCGCGTGGCAAAGCCTTTTGTGACCGGAAACCCATGACCCCTCAGACCCCCGACACCCTGAACATCCTGGACGATCTGGTGGCTGCGGCCCGCCGGGCGGGCGCGGACTCGGTCGACGCCGTCCTGTACAATTCCGTATCCCTGTCGCTGTCCCTGCGCCTGGGAAAGATGGAAGGACTGGAGCGTTCGGAATCAGGCGATATCAGCCTGCGGGTCCTGGTGGGCCAGCGACAGGCCACGGTGTCATCCAGCGACCGCACCCCTGACGCCCTGCGCGCGCTGGTGGACCGCGCCATGGCCATGGCCCGCGTGGTCCCGGAGGATCCTTTCGCCGGGCTGGCGCCGCCGGACCTGCTGGCCCGGTCCTTCCCCGATCTGGATCTGGAAGACCCTGTCGAACCCTCCCCGGATCTTCTGACAGAACAGGCCCGCATCGCCGAGGATGCCGCCCGGACTGTTCCCGGCGTCACCAATTCCGGCGGGGCCGAGGCCGGATGGACCCGCGGGGACATGGCGCTGGTGACCTCCGGCGGCTTTTCCGGCCGGTTTGCCTCCACCGGGCACAGCCTGTCTGTGTCCGTCCTGGCCGGAACCGGTACAGCCATGGAGCGGGATTACGACTATACCGCCGCCGCCTGGCGGGAGAATCTTCTGCCGGCAGACACTGTCGGAAAGAACGCAGGTGAACGGGCCGTACGGTCCCTCAATCCCCGCAAGGTAGCCTCGCAGAAAGTCCCGGTGGTGTTCGAGCCCCGCCAGGCCCGCGGCCTTCTGGGCCATCTGGCAGCGGCCATTTCGGGACCCGCCATCGCCCGGGGCACCAGCTTTCTGAAAAACAGCCTGAACCATCCGGTCTTTTCAGACAGTATCAGCATCGTGGACGACCCGTTCGTCCGGCGCGGCTACCGGTCCCGTCCTTTTGATGGCGAGGGCGTGGCGCCGGCAAAAAGAACCATCATCGGAAACGGCCGCCTGACCACCTGGCTTCTGGACTGCCGCTCCGCCCGCCAGCTGGGCCTTGTGTCCACAGGACACTCAACCCGCGGATCGGTCTCCCCGTCCAACCTGTTCATGGCGCCGGGCAGAAAATCACCGGAGGAGCTGATCCGCGACATTCCCGCCGGCCTTTATATTACCGAGATGCTGGGGTCCAGCGTCAATCTGGTGACCGGCGACTACAGCCGCGGCGCCTCGGGCTTCTGGATCGAGAACGGTACAATCGCCTGGCCGGTCAGCGGCATCACCGTGGCCGGGCATCTGTCGGACATGTTCCGGACTCTGGAGCCGGCCAGCGATCTGGTCCTGCGCTATGGCGTCGATGCTCCCACCGTGCGCGTGGACGGCCTGACCGTCGCAGGAACCTGACCGTGGGCCAGCCCTTTTCCCTGACCCTGTATCGCTGGAGCGTGCTGGCCGCCACATCCCTGCTGTACCTTTATCTTCTGGTCCGGAGGCAGCGTGGCAAAGAGGACCCGGCGCGCTGGGGGGAGCGTCTGGGCCATGCCTCGCAATCCCGCCCGGCCGGACCGCTGGTGTGGTTCCATGCAGCCAGCGTGGGCGAGGCCCTGTCCATCCTCTCCCTGCTGGAACGGTTCAGGAATGCCAGACCGGATGTGTCTGTCCTGGTCACCACAGGAACCGTCACCTCGGCCCGGCTGATGGCGCAGCGGTTACCCCCCTGCACAATCCACCAGTATGCGCCCGTGGACCATCCGCGGGTAGTGAGGCGCTTTCTGGATTACTGGGCGCCGCAGATGGCCGTGTGGGTGGAATCAGAGCTGTGGCCGGGAATTCTGGGCGAGATCCGGAAGCGGAACATTCCGGCTGTTCTGGTCAATGGCCGCATTTCAGCCCGGTCCACCCGGCGCTGGAAAGGATTTGCACCGGGACTGGCCCGCTGGCTGTCTGGCAGCTTCCGGCAGATCCTGGCCCAGAACGAGGACTATGCAGAAAACTTCCGCCGCCTAGGCACTATGCAGGTCGAGGCTGTTCCGTCCCTGAAATATGACACCCCGCTCCTGCCCTGTGATCCGGTCGCGCTGGAGGCCCTGAAAGCCGCCATCGGCGGTCGTCCTACATGGCTTCTGGCCAGCAGCCATGCGGGAGAAGAAACCCTCGCCGCCGCTGCCCATTCCACCCTGAAATCCCGCTGGCCAGGCTTTCTGACTGTCATCGTTCCCCGCCACCCGCAGCGGGGCACCACCATCGCCGAAAGCCTCTCCGCCCGGGGATTGCACATCACCCGCCGCAGCACAGATGGACTGCCCGGTTCGCAGACTGACATCTACATCGCCGATACCCTGGGCGAGCTGGGCCTGTTCTTCCGGCTGGTCCCTGTGGTGTGCATGGGAAATTCCCTTGTCCCGCCAGGAGGCGGTCACAATCCTGTTGAACCCCTGCAGCTGGACTCCTGTGTCCTGTACGGCCCATGGATGGGCAACTTTCCGGACATGGCCACAGCGATGGAAGGGGCTGGCGCGACAATCCGCCTGAAATCAGCCGACGATCTGGCTGAAACCGTGCACAGGCTGCTGGGTGACGGGGCTGGACGGGAACGCCTGACAGAGGCCGGGCGGAATTTTCTTGCCCGCCAGGCCCAGGGAACTGATAGAACGCTGCAGGTTCTGCTGTCAGCGCTGGAAAGTTTATGAGGATACGAACTCCTGCGTTCTGGTACACCCCCGGAAGGGGAAAGCTTCTGGCGCCCCTGGGCCATCTGTACGGCCTGGCCGGGCGCACGGTCCGGGCCCGCATTTCCCCGCAGCGAGCCAGTGTACCAGTCATCTGCGTGGGCAATCTGGTGGCCGGCGGGGCCGGAAAAACCCCGACCGTAATGTCCATCACGGACCGCCTTGTGGCTCTGGGATACAGGCCGCACATTCTGATGCGTGGTTATGGCGGACGGCTGAAAGGCCCGATCCAGGCGGACCCGGCGCGCCACAGCTGGCAGGATACGGGGGACGAGGCTCTGCTGCTGTCACGACATGCACCCGTGTGGATCGGTGCTGACCGCGTAGCCTCGGCCCACACTGCCGTGGCCGCCGGCGCAAATGTTCTGGTCATGGACGACGGGTTCCAGAA
>JALYJY010000114.1 GCA_030775045.1 Pseudomonadota bacterium
GTTCTGTATGATGTGCATAAATTCATGGGCGACAACCGCCATCAACAGCACAGGTTTGTCATAAAGGGACTTCCCCAGGAACATGGCCCGGTCGCTGCGCGACTTCACGTATCCTTTTACGCCATCTGCCTCGCTGACATCCTCAGAGCCAGAAGCGGAGAGGAAAAACAGCTCTCCAGCCGGGGCAATCCCGGGATCGTACAGGTCCCCGAACAGAAGATTGAGCAAATTCCTGTATGTGGTTTTTCCGCCCTTCACCAGAGCCAGAAGCTGTTCTGCTTTTTCAGCCTGCAGTGAATCCATCGGTGAAATCCTGACCTGATCTCTTGCAGAAGGACTGTACCCGGAAACGGTTAATTTTTGGTTGCACTGCGGTTTTCAGACCCTGCCCAAGCGCCGGAAGAGGCAGCAAAAGTCAAAGGCATGTTATCAATTGACGACACGCCCTAGTTCACCAGAATGTGCCCACCATCGGCGATGAGGGTATGGCCGGTCATGAAACTGGCGTCGTCACTGGCCATGAACAGGATAGCCTTTGCCATTTCCTCCGGCTGGCCCAGCCGTTTCATGGGCGTCCTGTCAACAAAATGGGCGATCAGTTCCGGCCCGGCGCTGCCGGTCATGTCCGTGTTGACGATCCCCGGCGCCAGCGCATTGACACGGATGTGCGGGGCGAGCTCCACCGCCATGGATTTCGTATAGTTGATCACGCCGGCCTTGGCTGCTGTATAGACTGAAACAGCCGCAGCCCCCATGATCCCGAAAGTGGAGGTGACGTTCACGATGCTGGCCCCTGGCCGGCCTTTCATCAGGGGAAGCATCTGCTGGGTCATCAGGATCGTGCCCAGAAGATTGGTTGACATACCGTCCATGAAGTCCTTCGGGGAAACTTCGCCGCGGCTAAGGATGGCTCCGGCGTTGTTCACCAGAACATCCGCCCTTCCCCAGCGTTCTTTTACTGTGGACGCTATTGTCTGACAGGTCTTTTCATCCCCGATGTCGCCGGTGACAACGGCATGGTCTGTATCCCCCAGGGATTGCCGGACCTGGCCCATGGCCTTGTGGTTGCTGCGACAGGCCAGAAGCAGGCGGGCTCCTTCAGCCGCAAAAGCCAGGGCAGTGGCACGCCCGATTCCGCGGCTTGCGCCCGTGATGACGACCACCTTGTCCCGAAAGCGCATGGCTCACCCGGTGTATTGCTGAAAAACAGGAAAGCTGTTTCAAAAGTCGCTGATCTGAGGCGATGGCCACCGTTTTATGAGAACCGGAGCGCAGCGTACACTAAAGTACGTGAGCGCCAGAAGCGCAGGAAAACAAGGACAGCGACCAGAGCAGCCAGACTTTGGAAACGGCTTTTGGAGGCGCGGACGGGAATCGAACCCATATTCGAGGATTTGCAGTCCTCTGCATCACCATTCTGCCACCGCGCCGTGCAGAAAGTCAGTCCTGTGCGTATAGAGGCCAGGGCCGGCTGCGTCAAGGCCGCCTTACCTCTCCCCCTGCCACCTGGTTTTTAAACCACGTCACCTGGCGCTTTGCATAGTTGCGCGTGGCCTGTTGCGCTCTGTGGATTGCCTCTTCCAGGGAAATTTCTCCCGCGATGAAGGCCGCCAGTTCACGGACTCCCACGGCTTTCATGGCGGGCAGGGACGGATCCAGGCCGCGCTGCAGGAAAGCGCGGACTTCCTCGACCGCTCCCTGCTCCACCATTTTTTCGAAACGCCGGTTACAGGCGTCGTACAGCACCTCGCGGGGAGGATCCAGAACGATCCACCGGAACCGCCATTCCGGTGGCGGGATCGAATGCCTTTCTGCCTGCCATTCCGACAGGGGCCGGCCTGTGGCCTCGTGCACTGCCCAGGCCCGGGTTACCCGCTGGGTGTCGCCGGGATACAGCCGGGCACCCAGCACCGGATCACGCCGCTGCAGGTCCGCGTGAAAAGCCTCTGGTCCCATCGTCCGGCGCTGGTCCACGGCCCGTTTCTGAACTTCTGCCGGCACAGCCGGAACCGGCGCCAGCCCCTCGGTCAGGGCCTTGAAATACAGGCCCGTGCCGCCCACCAGGACGGGTTTTTTGCCCTGCGCCAGGGTCTGTTCAATCTCCGTCACGGCCATCTGTCGCCACCGCTCGGCCGAGCATTTTTCAGAAGGATCCAGAACCCCGTACAGACGATGGGAAGTAGCCTTCATGTCTTTTGCAGAAGGACAGGCAGTGAGAATGGGCAGGCCCGCGTACACCTGCATGCTGTCAGCGTTGATGATCACACCGTTCTCGCGCCGCGCCAGGTCCAGGGCCAGAGCGGATTTGCCGCTGGCCGTCGGGCCTCCCACCAGAATGATTTCAGAACTGTTCTGCTTCACGAAGACGCACTTTCACTGTGTGTGACCGACCCAGGTTATCGACTACGACCAGGGTATGGAAGCCCGGGCCCGCTGGCCGCCATTCGGTTGGCAGGCCGTCTTCGGAGACGCCCAGCGGCTGGCCGTCGGCGATCCAGCGCAGGGGCCGCAGCCCTCCCCTCGCCGTCAGGCGGAACACACCGCTGTCGGGCCATTCCAGAACAGCGCGGGAGGCTGGAAAGGTGATCCGGGGTGCTGGCGGTCCACGAACCGCAGCAACAGAAGCAGTCTCCAGACGCTGCAGGCCCGGCGGCAGAGGCGTGCGCCGGGTCTCGAGAACCCCTTCCGGTGGCGGATCAATCCCGGCAGGGGCAGAGGGCATCAGGCTGGCGATGGAAAACAGGAGGGGCGCCGCCACGCCGACACCGGTGCACTCGAAACAGGGCCACCCCTGCGGCATGCCCACCCATACCGCGATCACCACGCGCCCGTCCGTGCCCACGGCCCAGGCGTCGCGCTGGCCCCAGGAGGTTCCCGTCTTGAACGCCACGGGGTGGGAGCGCAAAAACGCAGGCCCATAGCCAGCTGGCGGCGTGGTTTTTTCCAGGATACGGCGCAGGTACCAGGCACTGGAGGGCTGCATCAGCGCATGCCACTGCGGCGCGGGATTGGCCGGGGTCAGGGACAAGCGGTCGGGTACGCGGCCATCTCCCGCAATAGACACATACAGCCGCGCCAGGTCCTGCAGCGTGGTGCCCACGCCGCCCAGCGCCAGGGGAAGGCTGGCCACTTCCTCGGCCGGTGGGAACACGAGGGGAGAGCCCGTCTCCTGCAGCGCCGCCACGAACCGGGATGGGCCCAGGCGGTCCAGCACGGCTACCGCCGGAACGTTCAGGGACTGGCGCAGTGCCTCGGCCACCGTCACCTCGCCGCGAAAATTGCCATGGAAGTTTTTGGGGTCGTAGCCCTCGAAATCCGTGGCCTTGTCCGCCACCAGCGTCTCCGGATGCACCACCAGCCGGTCAAAGGCCATACCGTAGATGAAGGGCTTGAGCGCAGAACCGGGGGAACGTACCGCCGCCGTGAAATCAAGGCTGCCATAGCGGGTGGGGTCCAGGGCGCTGGCCGATCCAGCCCAGGCCAGAACCTGCGCCGTGTCAGCCCGCACCACCAGCGCCGCCGCGTTCATGGGCACGGGCAGGCGCTTTGCGGCCAAGGCTAACTGCTCCTGGACTTTTTTCTGCAGCTGCGCGTCCAGTGTGGTCTGTCCGGATTTTATACGTTGCGCCACATGGGCTGCATCGCGCGGGAACGGCAACCGCTGGACGGGCACCGGTGTTGCCCGTGCCTCATCTGCCTCGTCGGCAGTCAGCAGACCTTCCTGCTGCGCCAGGTCGATGACCCGGTCGCGGGCCATGCGGGCCGCATGGGGAAAGCGCTCCGGCCGCCGGTCGTTGGGGTCCTGCGGCACGGCGACCAGCAGCGCTGCCTCGGCCGGGGACAGCACCGCCGGCTCCTTCCCGAACCAGGCCAGACTGGCCGTGCGGACCCCCTCCAGATTGCCGCCAAAGGGCGCCCGCGTCATCCAGGCGGCCAGAACCCCGTCCTTGCCCACACGCGTCTCCAGCTGGAAGGCGCGGACCATCTCGATGATCTTGGAGGCGATGGTGCGCGGCCGCGGCTCCAGCAGACGAATGGCCTGCATGGACAGGGTGGAGGCTCCGGACACCGGCCGACCGTACTGCATCCACTGGCCCATGGCGCGAAATACGGACAGCACGTCAACGCCGTGGTGACTTTCAAACCGCCGATCCTCGCGCAGCAGCAGCATGCTCATATACAGCGGATCCACCTGGTCGCGCGTGACGCCCAGGCGCCATTTTTGGTCCGGCGTCAGGGCCACATGGAGCACTTTTCCCTGCCGGTCCGTCAGCACCGGCGACACAACAGCCAGATCCCGCACGGGAGGCGGCACAAGACGGTCCAGAAGAACGATGGACAGGATGAGGATCAAGGGGACAATGATCAGCCCCATGCGTCGAAATTTTCTCCGGAATGCGTTTGCCGCCCTGAACATCGTGCCATCATATTCATTGATTTGCAGCGCGCGCAAGAACAGCCACTTTTACTTTCATGATTTCCGGCTAAACCGGAAACAGGCATTTTTCTGGAAGAAGGACAGGTTCATGGCTTCCCGCTACGCTGAAAAACACGGAAAATCCATAAAACCGCAACCTGCTGGGGACACCGGCCCGTCTCTTGTCGCAGACACCCTTCGCAGGCAGGCCCGGGAACAGGAAAACCGGCTCCCTGCACAAGCTGCTGTCAGTTTCAGCTCCCGCCTGTCCGAATGGCTGGACAAACGCCGGAATTCGCTTGAAGAAGCAAGGTCCAGGATCATGGCCAAGGAAACAGAGCCCATCCAGATCAGGATTGCCAATGAATTTCTCAAGGGGGTTTCCTGGCTGGACCAGGGCAAGGTATACGAACAGAAAAAACAGGAAATAAATGCCCGGATCCAGAAAGAGCTTGCCCCCCTGCTTCCCGGGCTTGAACAGGAAATCAGCCAGGCGCAGGAGAAAGTATATCAGAAATGGATACAGGACATTAAAACAGAAGCTGCCGATCTGGCCCATGTTTATGAATCCGATTATTCGGGCATGCTTACATGCAACCTTCCTGTTCTTGTCCATATTCTCCAGAGCATTGACGCCCTGGCGGCGCCCAACAGCAGGACCCTGTCCGGTATCAATACGGGAACCAATACCT
>JALYJY010000115.1 GCA_030775045.1 Pseudomonadota bacterium
ATCTGGCGCTCGGTCACCACGATTTCCTTTGGCACGCCGTTGACCAGGTCGCGGCCCTTGATCTGCATGGTTCTGCCATCGCCATCGTCCGGGGGATAGGCGCAGCCGATTTCCTTCTTGATACGCGCGGCCGAGGATTCCCCGACCAGAAGATTCTGGGTGCGGCGGATATAGTTGATGATGGCCTCGTCCATCTTGTCCCCGCCCACACGGACCGAACGGGAATAGACAATGCCACCCAGCGAGATCACCGCCACTTCGGTGGTGCCGCCGCCGATGTCAACGACCATGGAGCCCGATGCCTCTGTCACCGGCAGGCCGGCCCCGATGGCGGCTGCCATGGGCTCCTCGATCAGCGCCACTTTACGGGCGCCAGCGGATTCAGCAGATTCGCGGATGGCCCGTTTCTCCACCTCGGTCGCGCCGGAGGGAACGCAGATGATGATTCTCGGGCTGACGAAACTCTTGCGCTTGTGAGCCTTGTGGATAAAGTATTTCAGCATCGCCTCGGCCGTGTGGAAGTCGGCGATCACACCGTCCCTCAGGGGGCGGGTCGCCCGGATGGTGCCAGGCGTGCGACCCAGCATCAGCTTGGCTCCCTCGCCGACAGCCAGAACCACGGTGCGCCCCTTGTGCTCCTCGATGGCGACTACAGACGGTTCGTTCAGGATAATCCCGCGGCCCCGCACGTAGACCAGGGTATTTGCGGTGCCGAGGTCAATGGCCATGTCGGTCGAGAAATATCCCAGCAGTTTTGAGAGCATGGATTCCAGCTTTCGGCAATCGGCGGCAACGGGGGTACAACTTCCGGCATAGGACCATGCCCGGACCTGTGTTGTAAAGGTTTTTGTTGGGGGAAATTCCAGGCTGGTGCTGCCGATGAGGATTGAACTCACGACCTCTCCCTTACCAAGGGAGTGCTCTACCACTGAGCTACGGCAGCAGGCCCTGTGCGGGTGCGGGCGGGACCATGCCACAGCCGGCCATGCCAGACAAGCGGTTTGTTGGGCCGTCCACCGGCACCCTGTTCGCGGGAACAACTGCGTCTGCAGGGCGTTTCCGGCATGCCGGTCAGGTTCCGGTCAATACAAACATGGGGAGAGTGTCATGCGTGGTATTATCCTGTGGCTTCTGGGGGTTCCGGTTTCTGTCATTATCCTGCTGTACCTGTTCAACGTTCTGTGACCGACCCCGGCTCTGCCGGACTGCATAACTCCGATGAGGCCGCCTGCTGTCCGTCCGGGATCTTTATTCCGGAGTGATTTTCCCCTTTCATGCAAAGAGGAAAAAACAGACAGCAGGTGGTTTCATGGCAGATAAAGGCCGCAAGATTCCCGGGGGTGAAAATCCGGCGGGATTGCCCCATGTCCGGACATCTGTCCGGTTTCTGGACACGGCCCTTCCCAGGCTGTCCCTGTCGGCTCCCTTTGTCCGGGCCGGGGAAAACCTTTATACATACAGCGAGATTGTGTTTCCGGACGGCTGGTTCCGGAACAGGTTGTGTGGCTTGGGCATGAAACTGGGACGACAGTCTGATGTTGTGATCGAAACGGATGCTTTCGGGAAAATCGCTTCGGTTGGAGTCAGGGTGATGAAAATCACCGGCAAGGCCCTGAAAGCGGGTCCCCTGGAGAACTGGAAGGATCCGGACCTGGTGGCCGGGATTGTCTTCCCGTGTGAGGAAAAGACACTCAATACGTATTCTGTTGCGGTTGCGCCCCGCAGTTTCAGAAACCCGGACAGCCCGGAAATGGTTCAGGCTCTGGAGAGGATGAGAAAGTTTCTGGGGACAAGGCTTGTGGTCAGGGTGCCTGTAACCATCCGGCCTGCCATGGCCATTCAGCCTGGTTTCGGACAGGACAGCCTGGCTCCCTGACCGGGTTTGCGTCCCCGAAACCTTTGCCTGAAAGTATTTCCCTGGCCTGTAAGGTCAGGGAAAACCAGGCAGGAGTTCCGTATGGCACAGGGTTATTCCAGAGGGCCGGCACACAGGCGGATACAGGCCACTGATACGCCATCCTCCCTGCCACAGGATCACATGCCGGAAAAAAAACCGGAAGGCTGTCGGAGATTTTGTATCCCGCCTTCGCAGGGATCTTGCTCTTCTTTCGCAGCAAAAATTCTTTCGCAGCAAAAATTCGAAAAGACCAGAAACGGAAACTTTTCTGTTCATGCAATCTTTTCTCCTGCCGGTCTGGCTGGATTCGCCAGTGCAATCCTGCATGGATGCGGGATAGGGTGGTTCGGAGAACAGAGGCTGGCCGAAATTTCCTTGGATATTCATGAGGGAAGCGTCTCTTGGGCCGAAATCACAATCCGGAAACCTTCCCCTGCGGCGGCAGGACTGAAACAGGGAGCGCAGGCTGACAGTCCGGATATTCTGGCACAGCTTGTCTTTATCTGTCAGAACCAGGCACAGACCGGATACAGTTACCAGATTGATCTGGTTCCCGGGAGCGTCCCTGAGGGAAGTAAAAATATGGCCTGTGCAGATATTCCCCGGGCGCTGCAAGCCCTGGAAAAGGCTCTTGAGGCCAGGATAAGCAGAAAGACAGCGCCTCCCGGTCCGGGGACCTGAACTGTTCCGATCCCAAAAAAGACAGATTTGCGGACCAGAAAGCGCGCCGTGTCTGTTCTGGATCTGGACCCCCATGCGCGCCTCTGTTCCCGGAATTCTTGTTCTTGTCCTTCTGCTGAATGCGGCTGTGTGGACCCTTCTGAACCTGCCAGGGCAGGGGGAGTCCTGGACCGGGCGCATCCAGGGCCTGTCCTACAGTCCCTATGGCCGGCAGGGTGATCCCCAGGCCGGGGACACAGCCAGCCCCGACCAGATCCGCCATGACATGGACATCCTGGCGCGCAGTACCCGGAGTGTGCGCACCTACAGCACCCTGAACGGAGCCGACCATGTACCGGCGCTGACCGCAGGCGGGGGGCTGAAGGTCATGGCCGGGGCCTGGATTGGCCGCGATACTGCGGCAAACAATGAGGAGATCGCCCGGCTGGTGACACTGGCCAACACCCATGCCAGTGTCTGGCGGGTGACGGTGGGAAACGAGACCCTGCTGCGCGGCGATGTCACAGTGGACCAGCTGGTGGATTATATCCGGAAAGTCCGGCGCCAGGTCAGCGTGCCGGTGTCCACGGCGGAAACCTGGGATGTCTGGCTGAAATATCCACGGCTGGCGGATGAGGTGGATTTCATCACCATCCACATCCTGCCCTACTGGGAAGCCATTCCGGCGGACCAGGCCATGGACCATGTGCGCAGTATCTGGTCCCGCATCCGGGAGCGCTTTCCGGAAAAGCATGTGGTGCTTGGCGAGACGGGCTGGCCCAGCGACGGAGCGTGGCAGCAGGGGGCCGAGGCCTCGCGCATCAACCAGGCGCGCTTTGTGCGGGAATTCCTGAATTTCGCCACACAGGAAAAGATCGACTATTATCTGATGGAGGCCTTCGACCAGCCCTGGAAGGCAGCGCTGGAGGGATCCGCGGGGGCCCACTGGGGCCTGTTCGACGCGGACCGCAAACCCAAATTTGCCATGACAGGCAGTCTGACCGAGACGCCGGAATGGCCGTGGCTGTGCGCCCTGTCGGCTATTCTGGCGCTGGGGCCCGTCCTGGCATTCCTGGTCCGGCGCCGGGATCTGCGGCGGCGCGGCCTGTTCTTCTATGCGCTCATGATCCAGGGCGCTGTATCCATGCTGGTGTGGGCGCTGGCCCATCCTGTAGCCCGTGGACAGGCGCCAGGAACCAGTATGGCATGGGCTGTCCTGGCGGGTTTCCAGATCATCCTTCTGGCAGTCATGCTGATTGACGCCCTGGAGCTGACCGAGGTGGTCTGGACCCGCCATCGCCGGCGGCATTTTGTTCCCGCCAGGGAACCGTTGCCAGACAGGGTGCCAAAGGTGTCTATCCACGTGCCCTGCTACAACGAGCCACCGGTGATGGTGAAGGCCACGCTGGACGCCCTGGCGCGCCTGGACTGGCCGGATTTCGAGGTGCTGGTCATCGACAACAACACCAGGGACGAGGCTGTCTGGCGTCCGTTGGAGGAATACTGCCAGGTTCTGGGCCCGCGGTTCCGGTTTTTCCATCTGCCGCAGTGGCCGGGCTACAAGGCTGGCGCTCTCAATTTTGGTCTCTCGCAGACTGCGCCGGATGCGGAAATTATTGGCGTGATCGACAGCGACTACCAGGTCACGCCGGACTGGCTGCGCAGCACCGTGCCGTTCTTCGCGCGGCCGGAGGTAGGGTTCGTCCAGTCTCCGCAGGACTATCGCGACTGGCGTTCCGATCCCTTCCGGGTCATGTGCAACTGGGAATACCAGGGCTTTTTCCACATCGGCATGATCCAGCGCAACGAGCGCAATGCTATCATCCAGCACGGTACCATGACCCTGATCCGCAGGCCGGCGCTGGAGAAACTGAAATGGGCCGAGTGGTGCATCTGCGAGGATGCCGAGCTGGGCCTGCGCCTGTTCCAGGAGGGGTACGAGGCGGTGTACATGCCAGACAGCTTCGGCCAGGGCCTGGTGCCGGACAGCTTTTCGGCCTACAAAAGCCAGCGCTGGCGCTGGGCCTATGGGGCTGTGCAGATCCTCAAGCGCCACTGGCGGGAGCTGCTCCCCGTGGCGGGAAAGCTGACCGCAGGCCAGAAATACCATTTCATCACGGGCTGGCTGCCCTGGTTTGCAGACGCTGCCCATCTGGTCTTTGCGGCCGGCGCCATCATCTGGTCCGCCGGTCTGCTCATGCCTGCGGTCACGGAGACTGCAGCCATGGTTCCCGGCCCGGGAGGAGTAGCGCTGGCATGGCTGGCTCGCAGCCTGACCCGCTTTTTCGAGTTTCCCCCCGCGGCTTTCATGCTGCCCACAGTCACGGTCTTCGGGTTCAAGGTTCTGGGGTCCCTGTGGCTGTACGCCGAGCGGGTGAAATGTACCTTCATGGACAAG
>JALYJY010000116.1 GCA_030775045.1 Pseudomonadota bacterium
CCGCCTGGCCCTTCTTCGCCAGAACCTTCGTAATCGCCGCCGTCAGAGACGTCTTCCCGTGGTCAACGTGGCCAATCGTACCAATATTACAATGCGGCTTCGTACGCTCGAATTTTGTCTTGGTCATGGTCTGCTCCTGTCCTTCTCTGTGATGTCAGCCTGCCAGCTTCGCACGGACTTCTTCCGCAACGTTCTGGGGAACAGGCTGGTAATGGTCAAAGTGCATCGAATACTGGGCGCGTCCCTGGGTCATGCCGCGCAGCGTGTTGACGTAGCCGAACATGTTGGCCAGGGGAACCTTGGCCTCGATCACGCGGGCATTGCCGCGCTGGTCCATGCCATTGATCTGGCCGCGGCGGCTGTTCAGGTCGCCGATGACATCGCCCATGTAATCCTCGGGCGTGACAACCTCAACCCTCATGACCGGCTCGAGCAGGATGGGACCGGCTTTCTGGATCCCTTCCCTGAACGCTGCACGGGCGGCGATTTCGAAGGCCAGCGCCGACGAGTCAACGTCGTGATAGGCGCCATCCACCAGCGAGATCCTGAAGTCAATCACCGGGAAGCCGGCAATGACGCCTGTATCCTTTGATGCTTCCAGGCCCTTTTCGACACCCGGGATGTATTCCCTGGGAACGGAGCCTCCAACGATCTTGCTCTCGAACTCATAGCCCTTGCCGGCTTCCTGGGGTTCGAACACCAGCCTGATGCGGGCGAACTGACCCGAGCCGCCCGATTGCTTCTTGTGGGTGTAGTCCACCTCGGCGCGCTTGCTGATGGTTTCGCGATAGGCCACTTGGGGGGCACCCACGTTGGCTTCTACCTTGAACTCGCGCTTCATGCGGTCCACGATGATTTCCAGGTGCAGCTCGCCCATGCCCTTGATGACCGTCTGGCCGCTTTCCTGGTCTACAGTGACCCGGAAGGATGGATCTTCTGACGCCAGGCGCTGGAGCGCCGTTGACATCTTTTCCTGGTCGGCCTTGGATTTCGGCTCCACGGCCACCTCGATCACCGGCTCGGGAAATTCCATCCGCTCGAGAATGATGGGCTTGTCAGGATCGCACAGGGTATCCCCCGTGGTCGTATACTTGAGGCCTGCCACGGCCACAATATCTCCGGCCCCGGCTTCCTCGATATCCTCGCGCTGATTTGCGTGCATCAGCAGAACACGGCCAATACGCTCGCGGTCTTCCTTGACGGAATTGAGGACGTAGGAACTCTTTTTCAGAACTCCGGAGTAGATACGAACGAAAGTCAGCGATCCTACAAACGGGTCGGTCATGATCTTGAACGCCAGACCCGAGAACGGCGCATCGTCCTTTGCCGGGCGGCTGTCAGACTCACCGCCTTCCTTCACGCCCTTGACGTCCGGAATGTCCAGCGGGGAGGGCAGATAATCCACCACGGCATCCAGCATGGGCTGGACGCCCTTGTTCTTGAAGGCAGAACCACACAGGATCGGCACAAACTTGAATGCGATCGTTCCTTTGCGGATACATTTCTTCAGCACATCCAGGGAGGGCTCCTGACCGCCCAGATAGGCCTCCATGGCTGCATCGTCCATTTCAACAGCCGTCTCGACCAGCTTTGTCCGGTATTCCTGGGCTTTCGCCTTCATGTTGTCCGGAATATCAGCTTCGTGGAATTCGGCGCCCAGGGAATCGTCCTTCCAGATGATGGCTTTCATCTTGAGAAGATCCACCACGCCCACAAATTCGGCTTCGGATCCGATGGGCAGCTGGGTCACCAGCGGCACCGCGCCCAAGCGGTCGATGATCATGTCCACCGTGCGGTAGAAGTTCGCACCGATGCGGTCCATCTTGTTGACAAAACACATGCGCGGCACGTGATACTTGTCGGCCTGGCGCCAGACGGTTTCCGACTGGGGCTCAACGCCGGCCACGCTGTCGAACACCGTGACGGCGCCATCCAGCACACGCAGGGAGCGCTCGACCTCGATGGTGAAGTCCACGTGGCCTGGCGTGTCGATAATGTTGATGCGATAGTCGTCCTTTTTCGGACCACCCTTCCAGAAACAGGTGATAGCGGCGGCAGTGATGGTGATGCCGCGCTCCTTCTCCTGTTCCATCCAGTCCGTCGTGGCGCTGCCTTCGTGCACCTCGCCAATCTTGTAGGACTTGCCGGTGTAATACAGGATGCGCTCGGTCGTGGTGGTCTTGCCGGCATCAATATGGGCCATGATGCCGATGTTCCGGTAGCGTTCCAGCGGTGTTGCGCGTGCCATGTCAAAATCCTGAAAACTGCAGTTAAGCCTGTACTACCACCGGAAAAATGCAAAGGCCTTGTTGGCCTCGGCCATCTTGTGGGTGTCCTCGCGCTTTTTCACGGCCGAGCCCCGGTTGTCGATGGCATCCATGATCTCGCCGGCCAGTTTGTCCGTCATGGTCTTTTCGCTGCGGTTGCGGGCCGCATCGATAATCCAGCGGATGGCAAGGGCTGTGGCCCTTTCCGGACGAACCTCGACCGGAACCTGGTATGTGGCGCCACCGACGCGGCGGGAGCGCACTTCCAGGTACGGCTTGACCTTGTCCAGCGCCTCATGGAACAGCTTCAGCGGATCATCGGTCTTCTTTTTCTTTGCGACAATCGCAAGGGCGCCGTAGACGATCTTCTCGGCAACGGATTTCTTTCCGTTGCGCATGAGGCAGTTCATGAACTTGGTGACGATCTGGTCACCAAAGCGGGCATCGGGAAGAACCTGACGTTTTTCTGCGCGACGACGACGTGACATTCTGCAAACTCCTTACTTGGGACGCTTGGCGCCGTATTTGGAACGGCGCTGCCTGCGGTCCTTGACGCCCTGGGTATCGAGCGTACCGCGGATGATATGATAGCGGACACCGGGCAGATCCTTGACACGGCCGCCGCGGATCATGACCACCGAGTGCTCCTGGAGGTTATGCCCCTCCCCCGGGATATAGCTGGTCACCTCGAACCCGTTGGTCAGGCGCACACGCGCCACTTTACGCAAAGCCGAGTTCGGTTTTTTCGGAGTCGTTGTATAGACCCGGGTGCACACGCCCCTTTTCTGGGGACAGGCCTTCAGCGCCGGGACCTTGTTGCGCGCCCCGATGCGGGTACGCGGCTTACGGATCAACTGGTTGATCGTTGGCATTGACGTGTCATTCCTTCACATATTGGGCCGGGCCGCAGGGCCAGACCGTGGTTTGCGCCTCTGCCCGGGCCCTGCACGTTTCCGGAGACGCGAAAAACGATTCGTCACAAGGCCCTGGCCTCGCGGGAACCGTGTCTCCAGACGCCGTCCGAAATGCAAAACGGGCTCGGGTGCGGCTATTTTACAGGACTTTCAGGGGACCGGGACAAACGCTGCCCCTGTCCTTCCGGAAGCAGGCGCACCATAAGCATCCCCCTGACCTGCGTCAACGGTATTTCGCCTGCGCCGGAAATTTTTTATACATGTCTGAAACAAACTAGGAGGGAATCACCATGGAAAACAAACGCCGGCTGATTGCTGGAAACTGGAAGATGAACGGCCTGAAAGCCGATGGCCTGGCGCTCGCGAAGGGCATCCACGAAGCGCTGCAGAAAGCCGGACCGCTGCCGGATGTGGTGCTGTGTCCGCCGGCCACGCTGCTGGCCCTGGTGGCGGACGCCCTTGCCGGAAGCCCGGTAAGCGTGGGGGGGCAGGACTGCCACCCGGAATCCAAAGGAGCCTTCACGGGAAACATCAGCGCCCCCATGCTGGCGGATCTGGGCTGCAGCCATGTCATCGTCGGCCATTCCGAGCGCCGACAGCATCATGGCGAAACTGATGATCTGATTCGCCGCAAGGCCGAAGCGGCCCACGCTGCGGGACTGGTTCCCGTTGTGTGCGTGGGTGAAACGCAGGAGCAGCGGGATACCGGCCAGGCTTTCTCCACGGTTGAGGACCAGATCCGGCTGGGCATTCTGCCGGCCCTGCCGCCCGATGGTCTGGTGGTGGCTTACGAACCGGTCTGGGCCATCGGCACCGGCCGGGTGGCCACTGCAGACGATATCGGGGCCATGCATACCCGCCTGCGCGGATGGCTGAAAGACCACATGCCGGGCGGGGAGCGCGTACGCCTGCTGTACGGCGGATCCGTCAAGGCTTCAAACTGCGGCGAGATTTTCCGGGTAGCTCACGTAGACGGCGCGCTGGTGGGCGGCGCCAGCCTTCTGGCGGAAGAGTTTGTGGCCATTGTGAAAGCCGCTGTGGCGACTCCGGCCTGATCAGTGCAGGTGCCTCGAGGGACGCAAGGAAGGTGAAGGAGAAACAGTCCTGATTCCCAGAAGGTTTTTCCAGCGCCCTGCCAAGACTGGATCCTTCGTTTTCAGCTTTTCAAGGGAAGCTTCCAGAAGCCTGGATTCGTGGGGATGTTTCCTGGTGACGCTGAGGTCTTCCTGCATATCCAGCTTCCTGATGTTTTCAACCCAGGACTGGAGGAAGAGTCTGAGGACGGAATCACGGGGGGACTGGACCAGACGATAGATAGCATGGGCCGCCAGGGTCATCATGGGCCCGGCGCTGTCTCTTTCGCGGGCAATGTCCATGAGCGTACGGACGCTGTTGAAAAGGACAGAGTCCCTGTATTTCCCGTCCCTGCCCGCAGCTTCCAGCATAAGACCGGACAGCCGGAGGATATCCTC
The DNA here is from genome assembly GCA_030775045.1 of Pseudomonadota bacterium. Lineage (NCBI taxonomy): Bacteria > Pseudomonadati > Pseudomonadota > Pseudomonadota bacterium. The sequence goes on from JALYJY010000116.1 coordinate 4,654, forward strand.
GACCGGATCTGTTACAGGATCTGCATTCCGGCTGGCCAGCCTGAGGACATGTCTTTCTGCACCCACGGACAGAGCATGCAGATGTCCCACCAGGAATTCCGGATGAGCGGCCGGACAGGGGAGGACCGTGCGGGCCAGATTCAGCGCCTCCATCAGGAATACCAGACTGTCAGCCTGGACCAGAGCACTCAGGGTCCTGTCTGTCT
>JALYJY010000117.1 GCA_030775045.1 Pseudomonadota bacterium
TCCATGGGCAGGCTTACACTCAACGTGCTTCTGTCCTTTGCGCAGTTTGAGCGCGAGGTTACGGGCGAGCGCATCCGTGACAAAATCGCTGCTTCCAAGAAGAAGGGGCTCTGGATGGGTGGCTTTGTGCCATTCGGCTATGAGGCTAAGGAAAGAACCCTGGTCATCAAGGATGACGAAGCCGAAATAGTCCGGGAAATCTACCGCCTCTACCAGCAATACGGGAATTTGCGACTGGTGAAAGCCGAGGTGGATCGGCGCAGTTACACCACCAAACCCCGTCCTGGATCTGGTGATCGTTTGCGCGGAGGCAGACCATTCTCCCGAGGTCACCTCTACCGTATCCTGAGCAATCCGATCTATGCGGGCAAAATTGCCCATAAAGGAGAAATCCATGCCGGCCAGCATCCAGCCATCATCGAAGAGCAGGTCTGGCAGGACATCCAGACGCAGCTGAAGGTCAATGCGGCAAAACCTCGTGGCAGGAAAACTGCTCAGAATATCAGCCTGCTGGCCGGGCTGCTGTTCGATCAAAACGGGGAGCGCTTAACACCCAGCCATGCCAACAAGAAGGGGAAACGTTACCGATATTACATCTCCAGCAGTCTCATTAAACAGGCAAGATCAGAGGAAAAACGCGGCTGGCGCATCGCCGCACAGGAACTTGAAAAAGCTGTTCTGTACCTGCTGACCGACGGGCTGAAACAACCTCTACAGCTGATCGAACAGACCGGAATAGAACTGACTGCTGCTCAGACAGAAACCGTCTTATCCAAAAGCAAAAAGCTGGCGCAGGAACTTGCCGAGTCAACCACAGACCATCAGGCCGAAATCCTAAAGCAGCTTCTCCACCGGATCGTTCTTACTGAAGAGATGCTCACACTGGAGCTTAAACCCTCCACGCTGCTTCATCATCTCGGCACCAAAAAAATCGCCGCTGTAAATCCGGTTTCCATTACCGCCCCCCTCCAGATCAAAAAACGCGGCATCGAAACCAAACTGGTCATTCCAGGTACCGATGAGACACGCATGTCCGACACTACGCTGATTAAAGCCATCGCCCGAGCCCATGCTTGGTGGGAGGAGATGGTATCCGGAACATCAAGCTCCATCGAATCCATCTCCAAAAGAGAAAAGATCTCACCGCGCTACATCAGCCGTCTGATCCAGTTGGCCTTCCTGTCTCCCGGTGTAGTCACAGAGATTCTAAACGGCCAACAGCCAGTCGACCTGACACTGGAAAAACTGTTCCGCACTGACATCCCATCATCCTGGAAACAGCAGGAAATGGCGCTGGGGTTTGCGGCTTAAGCAACCCCAAAACCGCACCGTCACCAAGCCCAACAGAGAAAGCTGCTGAAAAAGCCTGAAACAGAGGCAGAGAAAGCCTCTCTCCCGTGCGCCTCAATGTCACGAACCCCGCACACTGCGGGAGCCACTACAGGACAAAAAGTATATACGTAGGAATAAAAGACTTAATGGCGGACGGGGTGAGATTCGAACTCACGATACCCTTGCGGGTATGCCGCATTTCGAGTGCGGTGCCTTCAACCACTCGGCCACCCGTCCCTGATCATTCTTCTTCAACGCTTGCCGGTGGTTGAAGAGCCGTTATTTTGCCGGCCTGCGCCGGCCCCGGCCACCCGTCCACAGGCTTCCGGCAGGACGGGGCTGTTATAGCAAAGTCCTGCCCGCTGTCTACAGGGGAGCGCTGGCATCCTGCGCCGCCGTTGCGCCAGTGGCCGGCACGGATCCGCCGCTGCCTTCCGCCTTGCGGGGAGGGGGAGCGTCGCTGCGGACAATGGGCTCACCGCGCAGGAGGGCCTGGACTTCCTCGCCCGAAATGGTTTCGTATTCCAGAAGGGCGCTGGCCAGGGTGTGCAGGTCCTGCATGTGGCTGGTCAGGATGGCGCGGGCCTTGTCCTCGGCCTCCTGGATCAGGCGGCGGACTTCCTGGTCGATCAGCCCGGCTGTGCCTTCGGACATGTTGCGCTGCTGGCCGATGGAGTGGCCCAGGAAGATTTCCTGTTCATTGGCGCTGTAGCGGACGCGGCCCAGTTTGTCCGACATGCCGAACTCGGTCACCATGCGCCGGGCCATTTCCGTGGCCTGCTGGATGTCGCTTCCAGCGCCGGTGGTCACGTGTTCCGGCCCGAAGATCAGCTCCTCTGCTACCCGGCCACCAAATGCCATGGCCAGCCTGGATTCCATCTCCAGCTTCGACAGGCCGTACCGGTCCCGCTCGGGCAGGCTCACTGTCACGCCCAGCGCACGGCCGCGGGGAATGATGGTAACCTTGTGGAGCGGGTCATGCTCGGGCACGTGCAGGCTGACCAGGGCGTGGCCGGCCTCGTGATAGGCGGTCAGTTTCTTTTCCTTGTCCGTCATGACCATGGAACGGCGCTCGGCCCCCATGATGATCTTGTCCCTGGCAGCCTCGAAATCCACCATGGTGACGGCCTTCCTGCCATAGCGGGCGGCCATCAGGGCCGCCTCGTTCACCAGGTTGGCCAGGTCCGCGCCGGAAAAGCCGGGCGTGCCACGGGCGATGGTTTTCAGGTTAACGTCAGGCGCCACAGGCACCTTGCGCACATGGACCCGCAGGATCTTTTCGCGGCCAGCGATATCCGGATTGGGCACCACCACCTGGCGGTCAAAGCGTCCGGGCCGCAGCAGGGCAGGGTCCAGCACGTCCGGGCGGTTGGTGGCCGCGATCAGGATCACGCCCTCGTTGGCCTCGAACCCGTCCATTTCCACCAGCAGCTGGTTCAGGGTCTGCTCCCGCTCGTCATTGCCGCCGCCAAGACCCGCGCCGCGATGACGGCCCACCGCGTCGATCTCGTCAATAAAGATGATGCAGGGCGCGTTCTTCTTGCCCTGTTCGAACATGTCGCGGACGCGGCTGGCGCCCACGCCCACGAACATTTCTACAAAGTCAGAGCCGGAAATGGTGAAGAAGGGAACGTTGGCCTCTCCCGCCACGGCGCGGGCGGTGAGGGTTTTACCGGTACCGGGGGGACCAACCAGAAGGACGCCCTTGGGGATCTTGCCACCCAGGCGCTGGAATTTCTGGGGGTCTTTCAGGAATTCGACAATTTCCTGAAGTTCCTGCTTGGCCTCATCAATCCCGGCCACATCGTCGAAGGTGACGCGGCCCGTCTTTTCGGTCAAAAGACGCGCCCGGCTGCGACCAAAGCCCATGGCCTTGCCACTGCCCGTCTGGACCTGGCGCAGGAAGAAGATGGAGATGCCGATCAGGATAATCATGGGCAGCCAGGACAGGATGACGCCCAGAAGGGTTGGCGCGTTGGAATCATCGGGCTGTGCGCTGATGATAACGTTTTTGGCTGTCAGTTTGTCCACAATACCTGCATCCGCCGGAGCATAGGTAGAGAACTTGCGTCCGTCGTCAAAGCTTCCCGAGATATGCTGGCCCTTGATGGCGACTTCCTTGACCGTGCCCTGCTCGACCTGGGTCAGGAACTGGCTGAAGGGAATTTTGAACTGGCTGCCGGGGGAGGAAGAGTCCTGGATGAAATTGAACAGGGCGATCAGCACAAGGCCGATAACGGCCCACAGGGCCAGATTTTTTCCGATATTGTTCACAGGCACAACCCCTGATCCAGAAACTGCTCTGCCCTCAAGTCTATCACATGGGGGCCAAGCCGCATATGCACATATAGATAGGATAAAATCATGGTAATGCAACCCTGAAACCTGTTCCGCACAGGGAGACAGGAGGGCAGAAGGCCATGGTCATAAGGTCGGGAGAGACCAGTGCACCGGCCCGGTCGTGGGCCCAGGGCAGGCCATGGCGGACAGGGCCGGGAAGGCCGGAGGGGAGGGCGGCGCCTGCCGCTTTCAGTGTCTGCCATCCCTCCGGGCCCAGAGGGCTGATCCACAGAGGCCCGGCTGGCGGATTGGCGCAGGTGATGAGAATGCGGTTGTCCCACAGGACAGGCTCCCGGCCCAGGGGAAGGGTCAGGGACCTGTACTCCCGCGACAGTTCCCGGCAGATTACCAGCCTGTCCTTCCGGTACGTCAGCAGGCAGTTTCCCAGCGCCCCGGCTCTGGCCGGCTCCTGACGGATCTGCTGCCACAGGGTCCGGGTGCTGTCCCGGTGCGGGGGATATTCCAGGCCCCCGATAGTGGTGACGCAGCGCGCCAGGACCCGGCAGCCGTCCTCTTCCGGAAGCGCCATCAGGGCTGTCCGGTCCAGCGTCATCCATCCTTCAGGGTAAATGGCGGCGTGACCGGCGAAGAACAGGGCCATGGCCTGTTCTGCATCCCGACGCTGCAGGCCTTTGTTCTGAGCCATATCCCACAGGTCGGCCGAGGCTTTGGCTTTCCGGATCCGGGCCCGGTCAAAGGCCGGCGACTGGTTGGAGGGATCCTCGATCCAGGGCTGGTCGTAATGCCTGCATGTTTCCTGGAGCCGGGATTTGGGAACGGCAAGCAGGGGCCGGATCAGGCGTCCATGGGGCAGGGGGCGGACAGCGGACATGCCGGCCAGGCCCGTATCGCCGCTGTTCCTGTCCAGGCGCATGCGCACGGTTTCTTCCTGGTCGTCCCGGTGATGGGCGACGGCCAGATGCAGGATCCCCCGGTTCCGGCAGGCAGACGACAGCAGTCGGTAGCGCGCTTCCCTGGCGGACTCCTGGATCCGGGAAGAAGGCTTGTCGCCGATCCAGGGCAGGATGATATGTTCAATGCCGCGGGC
>JALYJY010000118.1 GCA_030775045.1 Pseudomonadota bacterium
GATGACGGGCAAGGGCAGGCGGCACAATCCCGTACTCACGCATACGGCGGCCGGTCATAACCCTTCGGGGACCGGGTAAACACCTCATACCCGTCGGCAGTGACGGCGATGGTGTGTTCGAACTGGGCGGAGAGGGAGCGGTCGCGGGTCACGGCGGTCCAGCCATCCTCCAGCACCTTCACCTCGTACCGACCGGCGTTAATCATGGGCTCGATGGTGAAGAACATGCCCTCTTTCAGGGCCATGCCCTGGCCAGGTTTTCCGTAGTGCAGGATGGACGGCGCTGTGTGGAAGATCCTGCCGATGCCGTGGCCGCAGAAATCGCGCACCACTGAAAAGCGGTGGCTTTCGGCGAAGGACTGGATGGCATGGCCGATGTCACCCAGCGTGGCGCCTGGCTTGACGGCCCGGATGCCCTTCCACATGGCCTCGAACGTCACGTCTACCAGTTTACGGGCCTGGACACTGATTTTATCCCCGCACAGATACATGCGGCTGGTATCGCCGTACCAGCCATCGAGAATAACGGTCACGTCTATGTTGGCGATATCGCCGTTCACCAGGATCTTCTCCCCCGGGATGCCGTGGCAGACTACATGGTTGGGGGAGATGCAGGTGGCTTTCGGATAGCCCTTGTACCCCAGCGGGGCCGGAATGGCTCCGTGGTCGCGGATGAATGCCTCGCACAGGTGGTCCAGCTCGCCCGTCACGACGCCGGGTTTGACGAAGGGCGTGATGTAGTCCAGCGTCTCCGCCGCCAGCCGCCCGGCCCGGCGCATGCCCTCAAAGGCCTCCGGCCCGTGCAGGGTAATGGTGCGCGGGTCTTCTGGCACTGTCTCGTCATCGTAATCAGTCATGGCCTAACCAAGTATGGGAAGAGGCTTGCCGATGTCAATTCCTTCCGGACTGACCGTGCAGTCCAGACACAGGGCTTCCACGCCTGCCTTCCGGGCTTTGGCAAAGGCTGCGGCATAGGCGGGGTCAAGGTCTTCGGCCACGCGGAACGAGGAACAGTCGCCGCGCTGGACGATATACAGCATCAGTGCGCGGGCGCCGGCGCGGACCATGTCTGCCATTTCCTCCAGGTGCTTTGCCCCGCGGGAGGTGACGCTGTCCGGAAACTCCGCCGTCTGGCCATCATGCCTTTCCGGGCGGCGCACGTGGACGTTTTTGACCTCCACATACAGCGGGGGCAGGGCTGGATCCTCCAGCAGCAGGTCGATGCGGCTGTTCTTCCCGTATTTTACCTCGCGCCGCACGGAGGTATAGCCGCTGAACGGACTGAAGCGGTTTGATGCCACGGCCTCCTGCGCCAGCGCGTTGGGATGGCTGGTGTTCGAGCCGACCCAGGTGTTGTCCGTGTGGACCATCTCCAGCGTGTACGGCAGCTTGCGGCCCGGGTTTGCGGCGGGAGACAGGCGCACCTCCAGCCCCGGCGTGGTCAGGCCCAGCATGGCGCCGGAGTTGGGCACATGGGCCGTGACCGTACTGCCATCCGCCAGCTGGACATCCGCCAGAAAGCGCTTGTACCGGCGGACCAGATGACCGGGGATCAGGGGGGCTTTGAAAATCATTCGTTTCCTGTAGACAAAACCCGAAGACCGGGCGAATTTACACGCGGAGGGCAGAATGACAGAAATCACCGCCTGCGTCATCATTATCGGCAACGAGATCCTGTCCGGCCGGACCCAGGACCAGAACCTGTCCTGGATCGCGCAGCGGCTGTCAGCCATGGGCATCCGTCTGGCTGAGGCCCGGGTGGTGCGGGATATCGACGCTGAAATTATCGAGACCGTCAACGCCTGCCGCCGGAAATATACGTACGTCTTCACTACTGGCGGTATCGGGCCGACCCACGATGATATTACGGCGGCCAGTATTGCGAAGGCTTTTGGCGTGTCCGTGGCTCGCAACAGCGAGGCTGTGCAGCGCCTGGCGCAGTACTATGGCAATCAGCCGCTGACTGACGCGCGCCTGCGCATGGCCAACGTTCCGGAAGGGGCCGCGCTGATCGACAATCCGGCCAGTGGCGCGCCCGGCTTCCGTCTGGAGAATGTGTACGTCATGGCCGGGGTTCCGCACATCATGCAGGCCATGTTCGACGGATTCCGGCATACGCTGGTGCAGGGGCCACCGATCTTGTCGAAAGGCGTGTCCTGCTCCCTGAAGGAAAGCGCCATCGCCGTGCGGCTGGAGGCGATCCAGAAGGACTTTCCCGACCTGGACGTGGGCAGCTATCCCTTTTACCGGGACGGGCATATCGGCACGACCCTGGTGGTCCGGGGCCAGGACCCTGCAGCTGTTGAGGCGGCCGCTGTGGCTGTCGAGCAGATGATCCGGGATCTGGGTGATACTCCTGTGCGGGAACAGACCCATGGATGACCCGTACAAGGTGCTGGGGGTAAAGCGCAGTGCTTCGGAGGAGGAGCTGCGCAAGACCTATCGCGCGCTGGCGAAAAAATATCATCCGGATCTGAACCAGGGCAACAAGGCCGCCGGGGAAAAATTCAAGGAAATCAGCGCAGCCTGGGACATCCTGGGCGATCCGGCCAAAAAGGCGCGCTATGACAGGGGCGAGATTGACGCCAGCGGGAACGAGCGGGTCCATCCTTTTGCCGGTGGGGGTGGAAGGGCCCATGCGCGGGGCGGGCATGCCGGCGGCTTTTCCAGTGGGTTTCACGCCGGGGGGCACGATTTCGGGGACATTTTCGAGAACCTGTTCCGGGGGCAGGGTGGTCCGATGCACCCGCGCGAAAGCCGGGCCGAAATTACCGTGGACTTTCTGGATGCTGCGGCGGGCGCAACCCGCCAGGTGCGCCTTGGCACCGGAAAAACCCTGAACATGAATATTCCGGCGGGAACGGCAGACGGCCAGATCCTGCGCCTGCGCGGGCAGGGGGAGGGAGGCGGCGACCTGCTGCTGACAGTCCATGTGCGTCCCCACCCCTGGTTCCGGCGCGAGGGCGATACCATCCTGGTGGAAGTTCCCGTAACGCTGGCCGAAGCGGCGCTGGGCGGACGTATCCGCGTGCCCACCATCACCGGCGCGGTGGAGGTCATGGTGCCCAAAGGCTCGAACACCGGGACTGTTCTGCGCCTGCGTGGCAAAGGCATCGGCGGGCGCGGAGACCAGAAAGTGACACTGCGGGTCACGCTGCCGGACACGGTCGACAGGGACCTGGAAACCTTTCTGGGTGAATGGTCCGGGAAACACCCCTATAATCCACGAAAGAACATGGAGTAGAAATATAATGACCGCCTCTTCTTCCCGCCTGGACCAGCTGCGGAAAATTACCACCGTTGTAGCCGATACGGGCGATCTGGACGCTGTCCGGACCTTTCAGCCCACCGACTGCACCACCAATCCCAGCCTGATCCTGAAGGCTGTGCAGATGGAGCGGTACCGCCCGCTGGTGGACGAAGCCATCGCCTGGGCCCGGAAGACCGGCGCAAAGGGTGAAGCCCTGGTGTCGGAGACGGTGGATCGGCTTTCCGTGGTGTTCGGCGTCGAGCTGTCAAAGCTGGTGCCAGGGCTGGTGAGCACCGAGGTGGACGCCGACCTGTCCTTTGACGCGCAGGGAACCATGGAGAAGGCTCGCCGCCTGCTGGCCCTGTACAGGGAAAAAGGGCTGGGGCAGGAGCGCATCCTGATCAAGATCGCCGCGACCTGGGAAGGGATTGAGGCCGCACGGCAGCTGGAGAAAGAAGGTATCCGCTGCAACATGACCCTGCTGTTCAGCCTGGCCCAGGCGATGGCATGTGCTCAGGCTGGCGTGTTTCTGATCTCGCCTTTCGTGGGCCGCATTATGGACTGGCACGCAAAGGCGCAGGGACGCACCTTTGCGGCGCACGAAGATCCGGGCGTGCAGACCATCCGCACCATCTATGCGCACTACAAGAGCCTTGGATATAAGACAGTGGTTATGGTGGCAGCCTTCCGGAATGCCGGTCAGGTGCTGGAACTGGCAGGGTGCGACCGCATGACCATTCCTCCGGCACAGCTGGAGGAACTGGCGAAAACGCAAGGTGATGTTCCGGTAAAACTGTCCCCGGCCCTGGTGAAGGACATTCCGGTCAGACGCATGGACCTGGACGAGAAAGCCTTCCGCTGGGCCATGAACCAGGATGCCATGGCCACGGAAAAACTGGCTGAAGGAATTCGTAACTTCGCCGCCGACCTGGAAAAGGTGAAGGTGATCGTGCGGGGGCTCGTGTAGCGGAGAGTTTTCTTTTTCTGTCATCCCGACCGAGGCTTTCAGGCCGAGTGGAGGGATCCCATAAGATCTTTCGACTTCGCGCCACTGCGTGACACTTCGCTCAGGATGACAGGAGGGGAGAAGCAAGAAGATCAGAACGGGGTCTGATTACAGCTCCAGGGATGCCCCTTTTCCTTTTTCTGTAATTCTATATCTGTCAGATTTGTGATTGTCTGCGTAACATGGATAGCCCATGACATCTTTATCTGTCAGTTCAATTAGGTCCTGTTGACATTTATGGTTCCGTAATTTGGTGAAGTGTGATTCACTGTTCAAAGTCCTTGTGTGGGAGCTTTGAATGGCGAGATGCGAGTTGCGGGACGATCAATGGA
>JALYJY010000119.1 GCA_030775045.1 Pseudomonadota bacterium
ACCGCGGGTTTGAGCAGTCCGGCCGCCCCCCGGTCCAGGAAGCGTCCGTTTCCCCCGTTCCGGATATTCCGGACCGCAAGCCCCAGAGCGCGCCACAGCCTCCGGCCACAGTTTCGGTCGCCATGATGACGCCCCTGCCCGGACCGGAAAGTACAGAAAGCGCCCTGTCACAGGGTGACGCAGCCGAAGCTGCTGCCGGATTTCCTGTTATATTGGCTACAGCCCCTGCCCCCGCTGTAACAACACTGCCGGCACAGGAGCCGGCGGAAGACGCTTCCATCCTCCCTCCCCCCGAACGGTGGAGCATCCAGGTGGGCGCCTATGGCTCGGAAGAAGCGGGCCAGAAAGCCCTGGTGAACGTCTCGAAAAACATCTCCGGCCTGCTGCGCGAGGCCCGGCCTGTCATCATGACAGCCCAGGCCGGCGGTTCTGTCATCTATCGCGCCCGGCTGACAGACATGGACGAGGACACAGCCCGAAAGATCTGTGACCGCCTGAAAGAAGCGGGCCAGAGCTGCATGGTCGTCAGCCCCCGGACCCGCACATAATATTTTTCCGATTACTTTCATGATGCCTGGATAAGGTCCTGCCTCAGGACACATCTCAATCCTGTCGGAGAATTTCATGACAATGCTGGTCAGGGTCACAGCCGATGCCAGAGGGCAGAAGCCGGAAGAACCGAAAGGCGCAGAGCGCTGGTTCCGGATTATCGATTCCCACCCTGCGTCTGAAGCCATGGCCTTGACCCGAAAAGCAACCGCCGGACTGATTGACCACGCCTGCAAACCGGAAAATACGGGATTCAGGGAACGGCCGGTCCATGCCATTGTGGCCCGGAAGCTCTCCTCCCTGACCTTTATGGCCGAGAACCTCCATCCGCTTGAGGCTTCGGTGACCCTGGCGATGGTCGCAGCCCTGACCGATACCGCTGGGGATGTGGATACCTGGAAAAGATCTTTGGCCTTGCTGCCCCTGCCAGCCAGACTGGCCATCCTGGATTTTGCAGGATCCCTGGCTGGCAGGATCCGGGCTTCCCGCCTGGCTTCAGAAGCCATCCTCCAGACATCTGTCATGCAGCCTGAAGTCATGTCGGAGATGGAACCGGAAATTTCACGGCTGCACGCCATGATCGCAGCCGTGACTGATGCACCTGAAGACGTGGAACGCTGGGGTCAATCCCTAGCCCTCCTGGCCCCGGAAGATGTGGCAGCCTCCCTGGTCATGGCCATCAGGCACGCTGACGAACACACGACCGGACATTTTTCCCCTGGAATCAGCCTGACCCTGAAAGGCTTTCTGCAGCATATGACCACGGAAAAGGATCTGGGTCTGCTGTATACAATGCTGTATGCTGTGGACAGCGCAGGAAAAGGACATCTGGTGGCCCGGAAAGACAGCCCTGTCAGAAAAACAGCCGAGAAATATATGCATCTTGCAGAACAGAGAGGTGATCCGGGGGAACGACTTTCCTTTCCCTGCGCGTTCTCCCTGGGCGCCAGAGCTCCTGAAATGCAGGTTTTCATGGCCAATGCCTGGGCCCGGGCCATGACAGATTTTCACAGTCCGGAACAAATTGTGGCGCTTCTTTCTGCCTCGGCGGGTGAATTTCCGCAGGGCCACCCCCTGAAACGGTCAGCACTGAAAATATGGGGCGATGCACAGAACGCTCTGGATCAGGAAAAGCTTGGACCATGGGAAAGAAACCTGAGGGCAAAAATCCGGAACCGGGCAACCGCCTGGTCTCTTCCGGATCCGGAAAAGCCCCGGGAAAAATCAGCCCCTGTGCCCGGATAAGACCCGGGCTGATTATTTTCAGCGTTTCAGTGTAATCTGCCGGCAGGTTCCCCGATCCGGCAACCAGAACGGAGATTTTCTCATGGATACAACATCGGCTCGTCTGCCGCAGATAGTTTCAGACAACACAGACGGCCGGCCCATGCCGAAAGCCCTGATCTTCGCTTCCACGCTCGCAGCCGGGATTCTCCGGATCCATGGGGGAAGAAATGCCCTGTCCCGATCAGAGATCCATTATGTTTCTGTCGCCGCACAAACGTTGTCCTCTTTCCTGGATGGATATACCCCGAAAAACAAGAAGGACAAGGACAGGGCTGATATATGCGACCACCGGGCCTTGGCGGCGGCCCTGACAGATGGACAGGCAGAGGTTGATGCCTGGGGAGTTTCCCTGCAGCCCCTGCCTTGGGAAAACAGGGTGGATTGCCTGGTCCGGGCCGGTACTCTGGCGGATGAAACCGGAGCAAGCCACTTGCGCAATGCAGCCCTGCGAGCGCTTGGGGGACATCTGCCCCTGGACCAGCGTCTTGCATGTCTGTCTGAATGTCTTCGCAAGGCTGACAAGGCCGGCACAAGAGATCTGGCCACCCGGAAAAACGACTTTCTTGCAGAGGTGGCGCAGGAATTCCTGCGCCTTGCAGGATCGCACAGGGAATCTGTCGAACAGCTTGCAGCGGACCTGAAAAATCCTGCCCTGAAAACCTTGCTCCTGGCTGGCACGCCGGGGAACAACGACGGCACTCCAGTGGTGCCAACCCCAAAGGCGTAATGGCAACGGGGCTGGTCCCTGCACCGGATCTCCGGTACTATGGGGGTCATGACACAGTCTTCTGATCCCGCCTCCGGCAGTGATGAATCCCGCTGGTTCGGATTCCGGCCCGTGGAGCCGGACCGCAAGGCATCCCTGGTCCGCCAGGTCTTTGACAGCGTGGCGCCGCGCTATGACCTGATGAATGACCTGATGTCCATGGGCGTGCACCGCCTGTGGAAAGCCGCCCTGATCCGCCAGATGGATCCCCGGCCCGGCCAGGTTCTGGTGGACGTGGCCGGCGGCACGGGCGACGTGGCTTTCGCCTTTCTGGAGCGCTCCAACCGGAACCTGTCGCCCGGGCAGACTCCCGCCCGCGCTGTTGTCTGCGACATCAACACCAGCATGATGGCCGTAGGCCGCGACAAAGCCATCGACCGGGGGCGACTGGAGAACCTGGACTGGCTGACAGGAGACGCGGAAAAACTGCCCCTGCCGGACAGTTGCGCTGATGTGTACACCATTTCCTTCGGCCTGCGGAACGTAACCCGCATGGATGCCGCCCTGGCCGAGGCGAGGCGGGTCCTGCGCCCAGGCGGGCGGTTTTTCTGTCTGGAGTTCAGCAAGGTGGTTCTGCCGGTGCTGGACAGGCTGTACGACCTGTATTCCTTCCAGGTTCTGCCCCGTCTGGGCCAGCTGGTGGCCGGAGACCGGGAGTCGTACGCCTACCTGGTGGAAAGCATCCGCCGCTTCCCGGACCAGGACACGCTGGCCCGGCGTATGGAACAGGCAGGGCTGCAGCATGTACGCTGGCGCAACCTGTCCGGCGGGATCGCCGCCGTCCATTCCGGGTGGCGCATATAGCCATGTTCCGTTTTATCCGTCACACTGCAGGGCTTCTGTCAGTCATCCGGATCCTGGCCCGGCACGACGCCCTGTTCCCGGACGCCCTGGCCGGCACATCGCCGGTCCTGGGCCGGGTGGCCAGCCTGATCTCCCGCCGCGACAGCACCCGCCAGCCGGGCCAGCGCCTGGCCGCTGCCCTGCAACAGCTGGGTCCCAGTTTCGTCAAACTGGGCCAGACCCTGTCCACGCGCCCCGATATCCTGGGCCAGGCCATTGCGCTGGACCTGGCCGAACTCCAGGACCGCCTGCCTCCCTTCCCGGCCAGCCAGGCTGTGGCCACCATCGAGCAGGAACTGGGCCAGCCGGTAGCCTCCCTGTTTACAGCTTTTGATCCTGTGCCTGTGGCTGCGGCCTCCATCGCCCAGGTGCACTTCGCCACAGTGCGGGAGCCGGACGGAGCTGTGCGCGAGGTAGCGGTCAAGGTCCTGCGCCCCGGCATCGAACGGGCCTTTCGCCGGGATCTGGAGCTGTTCCGGTGGCTGGCGGACATGGCCGATCGCTGGCTGCCGGACCTGCGACGCCTGAAACCGGGCGAGGTTGTGGACCTGATGGCCCGCACCGTACGGCTGGAGATGAACCTGCGCATGGAGGCGGCGGCGGCGGCCGAGCTGGCCGAAAATTTCAGGGGCGACCCCACATTCCGGATTCCCGCAGTGGACTGGGACCGCACGTCGATCCGCGTCCTGACCACGGACAGGGTCCGGGGCATTCCCGTGGACGAGGTGGACCGGCTTCGCGCGGCCGGCCACAACCCGGACACCATCCTGCAGCACGCTGCCCTGGTTTTCTTCAGGCAGGTGTTCCGGGACGGCTTTTTCCACGCGGACCTGCATCCGGGCAACCTGTTCGTCAATGACCAGGGCACGCTGACAGCCGTGGATTTCGGGATCATGGGCCGACTGGACCGGGCCACGCGTTGCTTTCTGGCGGACATGCTGGTGGGCTTCCTGAAAGGCGACTATGCCCGCGTGTCGGAAGTCCATTTCGAGGCCGGATACGTGCCACCGGACCAGGACGCCGGCCTGTTCACCCA
>JALYJY010000120.1 GCA_030775045.1 Pseudomonadota bacterium
ATCTGCTGCACCCTGCCCCAGATACCCTGTCGCCTGATCAAATTGGGCGTCCGACATAACCTGCCACTGACCTGTCATTTTTCTCTCCTGCAACGGGGTGCTGATTCACGGGCAGCATAGATGCATTTTTTGAAATTATTTCTCGCCCTTCAGCGTCTCCAGCACCCGTGAGATCACAGGGTATCCCCGTTTCGCGCTGGCCATGGCCTTGACTACATTGCCGGAAAAGGACGGGTGAAGGTCCCCGAAAAAGCTGATCCAGCGACCATCATCCGTGCGGGACATCAGTACATGGGCCTGCTCCGGTTTTGCCACACGTTCCGGCATAACCGGCTGCCCCTGTTCGTCCAGCGCCTGGAAATGTCGGCCGTGAAGCGGAAAGGCAGAAGCATTGTCCTGTCCCCGCGCCAGCACTGTATTCGGTTGTGTTCCGGCAGCCACGAGGATAGTGCGGGCGGAGATAATGACTTCCTGCTCTCCGGTCCTGACCCGCAGTCCCGCCGCATGGCCGTACTGGTCCAGTTCCACTGCCAAGGGCGTGGCGTTTTCCACATACCGGATCCCCTCTTCCATGGCTTTGGCCACTTCCTCGTGATTCAGGGTGTACGCGGGGCTTTCCGTAAAGGCGCGCCGGTACACGACTGTTGAACCGCCCCAGGAGTCCAGCAACTTGCGCACCTGCGACGTTCCGCGCACCTTGCGCAGTTCCCGGGCGTGGGCGATGAAAGTATCAGCAGTCTGGCGTTCCTCTTCGGTCCAGCCACGGCGGACAGCCTCTTCCCCCTGCTCCGCCACCAGGGTTTCATAACGCGACAGAAACTTTTCCACCTGCACCGGATAATAAGCCAGTGCCTCAGTGGCCGTATCGATGGCCGTCAGGCCGCCGCCAATCACCGCCACGGGCAGCTGGACCTCCAGACTGGCCAGGGAGTCTTTCCGGGCCGCACCCGTCAGCTGCAGGGTCATCAGAAAGTCCGAGGCCTGGCGTACGCCCCGCGCCAGCCCGTTTTTCATGGGAATGACGGTGGGCTTTCCCGCACCCATGCACAGGGCGATGTGGTCAAAGCTCATGGCAAAGGCCTGTTCGACTGTCAGCGTTCCGCCGAACCGCACCCCGCCGTGCAGGGTAAATTCAGACCGCCGCTCCAGCAGCAGACGGATGATGCGCAGGAAATTCTTGTCCCAGCGCACGGTAATGCCGTATTCCGCCACGCCGCCAAAACCAGCCATGACCCGGTCGCTGAGGCGCTCGTGGAGGGTTTTTATATCATAAATGGGCTGGAAAACACTTTTGCTGTCATCCTGAGGGAGCGAAGCGACTGAAGGATCTTTTTTCTGAAGGAAAGATCCTTCGCTGCGCTCAGGATGACAGGGAAAAGACTTTTTCCCCACCCACTGCTCCGGCAGCGGCTCGATCTTCAGGCCATCCACACCCACGACCCGGTGCCCGTCGTTCATCAGGTAATGGGACAGGGTAAAGCCCGCCGGGCCCATGCCGGCCACAAGGACCGTGCGATTCGAGGCTGGCCTCGGCAGCGGATGGCGCAGGTTCAGCGGGTTCCAGCGCGTGAGCAGACTATAGATCTCGAACCCCCAGGGAAGCTCCAGCACGTCTTTCAGGGTGCGCGTCTCGGCCTGGGGAATATCCACCGGCTCCTGCTTCTGGTAGATGCAGGCCTTCATGCAGTCGTTGCAGATGCGGTGGCCCGTGGCCGCGCACATGGGGTTGTCCACCACCACCATGGCCAGGGCGCCGATGGGTACGCCCTGCGCCTTGAGCATGTTCATCTCGGAAATTTTCTGGTCCAGCGGACAGCCCGCCAGGGTGACGCCGTGGGTGTTTTTCTGGAATGCGCCCGTTTTGCGGTCCCGCATGCCGGTGGAGCAGCTGTCTTTTCCCTGATTATGGCACCAGATGCAGTAGTTGGCCTGGTCCAGTGCACCGGCCAGATCCGTGCCCGGATCGGTCAGGTCAAACCCCTCGCGCAGGCGGTGACGCTCCACCGGCATGCGCAGCATGGTCACACCATCGCGTTCGAATTTTTCCACCGGCACCAGATGCTGCGGGTCGATTTTGTGGGGCACCTGGAACAGCAGGCCTTTGCTGTGGCGTGCTCGCCCCTCCGGGCTGTACAGGGCCCAGGCAGAATACCGCAGGGCCAGATCGAGATCTTCAGCATGGGCCGCCTCGTCCTCCAGCAGGATGCTGATAAAATGGGCCAGGACCAGCTCGCTGTCCCGGCTCGCATTGAGGGGGAACTCCACCCGGGATTCCAGGCGCTGCGTCAGGTTCGTGGCGTTCCAGGACAGGACCTCCTCCACCGGGAATGCTTTGGCAGCGCGTCGCTGCACGAACTGGCGCTTGACGCTGTACAGGGGAGCCAGCTCATGGTGCCGCTGCGCCAGCGCCGTCACCTCCAGCCCGATACCAAACAGTTGGCCGATAAAATCCTCGGCATGGGGCGCCAGAGCTACCAGCAGGTCGCTTTCAGCCTTTTTGTCCAGTGCCTCCGGCTGCGCCCGCGCCAGCAGGAACCGGCGCGCCAGATCCGCATCCGTCTGCTCAAGAAACGCACAGAATTCCAGATCCAGCCGCACCAGCCCCTCGCGGGTATACAGGTCGCTGAATTCAAGGCCAAACGACAGGATCAGACTGCTTTCCATAGGGGCGGTTTATCACGCCCCTGCAACGGACGCAAAGAAAGTGCAGCTGGCTGTAGATGTAAATAAAACAGGACTGTATCCTGAAGGGACTATGAATAGATCTCTGACGGTATCAAATTTATTTTTCTTTCACAAATGCATGATAGAAATGCCGTAGGCGAATTCCTTTCGTACAGCCTGGAGGTTTTATGGCACACCATAAAGAACCAGAAAGTTCACTCACAGTTCAGGCTGTTCATAATCAGGGACTTCTGACAAAAAGACAGGAAGAAATTGAGCTGGCCTGGAGAAGATACAAGAACTGGGCCCAAAAAGGCATCGTTCCTGCGGCTGCCGTTACAGGCATATCTCTGCTTCTGACTCTGGCCTCATAGACGTGCAGTTTCATTGATGAAACATCCCGGAATGCCGGGGTTATTTCAGAAAAAACATTTATCAGCTTTCTGGTAAGCTGTGTCCTGTTGGGTGCTGTTTCCGCCATTACCAGCCAGAAACAGAAAAAATGGCTCAGGCTGATGGACCAGAAACAGCCGCAAACCAGCCATGAAAGGGCACCTCAGGCTGAAGATACAGGCCCAAAGCCCGCTCTTCACTGACAGGTTCCCGGTCAGGCAGGTATTTTACTCCCCCTCCCCTACCCTGACAAACCCGGCCATGACTTTTTTGCGGCCGGACCGGTCAAAGGCGATGTCCAGCTTGTCACCTTCCACGGCCATCACCTGGCCCGCGCCGAATTTTTCATGGAATACCCGCATGCCGGAGGTAAATGCCCCTTCAGCCTGGGCGGGCCTAGCTTGCACCCTGTACGACACGCCTTCCAGAAGTCCGGGCGACGAGCGTGTTCCCATGCGGGGCGGATCGACCTTGTAGCCACCGCCCCAGCGGCCCAAATCACCAAAGCCGCCATACGCCGGAGTCCCTGTCTCGACCTCCGCGTACTGCGCCGGAATTTCGCCGATAAAGCGGGAGGGGATGCTGTCGCTCCACAGGCCGCGCACCATCCGGCGGGCCGCGTGGGTGATGCAGGCGAATACCCGCGCGCGCGTCAGGCCCACATAGGCCAGGCGGCGTTCCTCCTCCAGCCCTGACAATCCGCTTTCTTCCAGCGACCGCTGACCAGGGAAGACCCCCTCCTCCCACCCGGGCAGGAAGATCGTGTTGAACTCCAGCCCCTTGGCCCCATGCAGGGTCATGATGCTGACCATGTCTGTGCTGCTGCCCTCGTTGGCGTCCATGACCAGGCTGACGTACTCCAGAAACCCTTCCAGGGTCTCGAACTCGCCCATGGCGTTGACCAGTTCCTTCAGGTTTTCCAGCCGGCCCTGCGTCTCGGGCGATTTGTCCTGTTTCCACATGTCGGTGTAGCCGGATTCGTCCAGCACCATCTGGGCTAGTTCCATGTGTGATACAGAGGCCGACCGCCAGTGATCGAACTGGCCTACCAGCTGGCGCAGGGTCGTGCGCATCTTTGGCTTCAGCTCGTCCGTTTCCACCAGGCGGGCCGCAGTCTCAAACATGGACACACCAAGAGTCCGGGCGGCCTGGTGCAGCTGCTGGACCGTTGCATCGCCAATCCCCCGTTTTGGCACGTTGATGATC
>JALYJY010000121.1 GCA_030775045.1 Pseudomonadota bacterium
CCCGAGGGGAGAACTGGAAGCCTTCATCGGACCCAATATCCACAGGTTCATGCCCCTTTTTGATCGCATGCTGCAAAAACAGTCCCCCTGGCTCCTGTCCTGGTCATGGCCGGGTTTTCTTGTTCCTGAAATCTGGCTTTTTTACCGGAAAATGTGGGCCATCGCATGGATTCTGGCGGGATACAGTGTGCTTGTGGTGCTTTCCGGATTTTTTGAGCATCCCGTACTGGACAAAACAATCAACGGGATTTCGATAGGTGTTTCCCTGTTTCTGGCAACCCAGGCCAAGGCCCTGTACCTGAATCATGCTCTCGCAAAAATCCACAAAATCCGGGAAAAAGAAACAGATCCGGCAAGGCGCCTTGAACTTCTTAAAACAGAAGGCGGCACTTCCCCCAAGGCTGCAAAAATTGCAACCGCCGTTATCCTGTCAGTCCTGTTCCTGGGTGTGGCTTTTTTGACATGGATGGAATTCCAAGCCTGGGAAGGCATAACCGATCCGGAAATGGCAGAGACCATTTCAATCGAATAGCTATCCCGGAAAACATTCAGGACATGCGGACAATCAACGCAGAATGAGTCAGATGACAAGGATTTCCGGAAGCCGGAGCGCAGCGTACGTTACAGTACGTGAGCACCGGAAGTCCGGAAATCAGAAGTCAGATGGCCATTCCGTTTGATTGTCCGCATGTCCTAGTCCTTCTGCTTTTCCCGCTGAAAGGCCCATTTGACCGTGGCCTTGCGGTCCTCTCCTGTCACGCCTGTCAGGACAAGCTGTGATGTGCGGCGGGGTTCGTCGCCGCCCAGGTACAGGCCTTCCTCGATGGCCATGGCGCTGCAGCCCGAGGCCCGGAAGCGCCAGCCCTGCCCGCCGGCCAGTTTCAGCAGGGCTGTGTTGCCCGTATGGGTCAAGGACACCTGGACCGATGGATGCAGGTGAAAGCGCACGGCAAAGGAATGGCCGCCGGGACCGTCCAGGGTGTCCTCGCCCCGCAGGTCATCCCCTCCGTCCGCCAGGTAAAACCGCCGGTGATGCACAAGGCCCAGAACCGGGAGATACCCGTCGTGGCTGGCCTCCACCAGCGAAGCGCCGTCCGTGTCCATCCTGGTGCAGCGGACCACTTCCGGAATACGGCCGAGGCCACCCCGGTCCAGGATCTCCGCGGAATTGGTATCAGCCACTGTCACCGTCGAATGGGCCGCTGTGGACGCCAGCGCCCGGCGCCAGGATCCTGTCCTGTCCGGATGGGCGCCGCAGTTGACGATCATCCGCTCCCGCCCCACGCTCATCTCAAAGGACAGGGTGCCTGCATAGGCCATGCTGTCAGGCCCGGTCTGCGGCCGCCCGGTGTCTATCAGCACCAGGGTCCTGCCGGACAACAACCGCTCGAACCCCACATGGGGAGCACTTTTCAGGGGCTTGCCCCGGGCATCCGCCTGGGTCAGAAGCATCTCGACCAGCAGGGAGTTTTCCTCCTGCCCGCCGTTGAACAGTGCAAGACCCCCATCTCCGTGGCGGAAGAAACGCAGCGCCGGCGCCATGCGGTCAATGGAGTGCTGCAGGATTTCCGGCACCTGCACACGTCCCGCCCGCAGGGCCGAACGGATATCCACCAGGCACCGCAGCACCTGCAGAAGGGTGGAGGGACAGCGATCCACATGCCCTCCGTCGGGCATGGTCTGGTTCACCAGCTCCCGCCCCAGAATCTTCATGGCCGTGGACAGATGGCGGCCATTCCCTGTCAGGTAGATGGATCCACAGACAAGCCCGAGAACAGCCTGGAAAACAGGAAGGCCGGAAGCCTGGCCGGGAAATACGCGGGCCAGATGCCGGATCTGCCGCGCGGCACTGTCAAAGATCCGGCTGCGCAAAACATCGTCCGCGCTGGCCCAGAAGAAATCATACAGCGCCAGCCAGCTGGCGATTCTCTGCCCCATGATGTGCGGCGACCAGACCAGGCTGTTCCAGCTGGTTCCGAACTGGTCCAGCCAGTCCGACACCAAGGCGCGGGCTACACGGCGGGCCGCGTCGCCTCCCAGGCTGCGCAGATCCCGCAGCCAGCCAAAACCATGCATGCCTTCCAGCCAGTCCATGCTGGCCATGGCGGGAAGCCATGGAACCGGAGTGCCGGAAAAAGTCTGGCCTGCAAACGCATACCGGCCAGCCAGGATATTCTGGGCCGTCTGTGTGTTCCCCGGCCATGGATCACCAGGCGCCGCCAGAAGCTGGAGCGGCGCATTCCCGCCCAGAGTCAGGCTGTACAGGGGAACAGAGAACGCCACATTCTGCAGGTTGTGGCGAATAGACACCAGGGATTCACGCAGACGGATCATTGTTCCCCCCGCAGCAGGGCCATATTGCGACCATAGGCTGACGGCCCGTCGCGGAAGACAGCCGTGCCGGCCACCAGCACGTCTGCACCGGCGGCCACAGCCTGCGCCGCAGTTTCCGGGGTAAGGCCGCCATCAACCTCAAGCGCGATGGTCCGGCCGGAAGCATCAATTTTGCTGCGCACAGCCCTGATCTTGTCCAGCTGGGAAGAGATAAAGGACTGGCCGCCAAAGCCGGGATTGACCGTCATGACCAGCACCAGGTCCACCATGTCCAGGACAGGATCGAGAACACAGGGCGGCGTGGCGGGGTTGAGCGATACGCCAGCCTTTTTCCCGTGGGCCCGGATGGCCTGGAGTGTGCGGTGCAGGTGAGGGCCAGCCTCGGGGTGGGCCGTAATGATGTCCGCGCCCGCATCAACGAAGGCGGGAATCAGCGAATCCACCGGACTGATCATCAGATGGACATCGAAGGGTTTTTTCGTATGCGGGCGCAGGGCTTTGATAACAGACGGCCCCAGGGTCAGGTTGGGGACGAAATGGCCGTCCATCACATCGATGTGGATATAGTCTGCCCCCGCCTGGTCCAGCGCACGGATTTCCTCCCCCAGGCGGGCGAAATCCGCCGACAGGATGGACGGGGCAATTTTTACGGAAGAACTCATACATCCAGTGCTAGCAAGTTCATATCCGGGCTTCAAGAAGTCCCTGTTGCAGCGGCCTTGAATTTCCCGGACCCGCGTCCTATGTTTTCAGGAGAAGCAGATCCACAAAGCACCGCAGCACTGTCTGCGGTGTCCTTTTTTTGTCCAGAAACGGGAGTATGTGCCATGGACAGGGTTCCCATGACCGCCACAGGTTTCAAACGCCTGGAGGCCGAGCTGAAACAGCTGAAATCCGTCGAGCGGCCGGCCGTCATCAAGGCCATTGCCGAGGCCCGCGACCACGGCGACCTGTCGGAAAACGCTGAATACCATGCGGCCCGGGAGCGCCAGAGCTTCATCGAGGGCCGGATCCTGGAACTGGAAGACCGCATCGGCCGGGCCGAGGTGATTGATACTTCCCGCTTGTCCGGCAAGACCGTCAGGTTCGGAGCCACCGTCACCCTGGCTGATACAGATACGGACGAGGAATCCACCTACCAGATCGTGGGCCAGGACGAGAGCGACATCAAGCAGGGCTTCCTGTCCGTCACAGCCCCGCTGGCCCGCGCACTGATCGGCAAGGAACAGGGCGACACCGTGGAAGTGCCGGCCCCCGGCGGCTCCCGCCAGTACGAGATTGTCAAGGTTGTCTACAAGTAACGGCCCCGACCCCGCCGTACAGGCCCTCGAAAAGGCATTGCAGGCTTTTCCCCTGCCAGGCCCTGCGCTGTTCATGAATTTTCCGGCCGCTCCGGAGCTGGCCGGTACCGCTGTGACAGCCTGGTCCCGGCGGCATGGCAATTGGGGGACCATATCCCCACTGCCCCCCGAAGGACGGTTTGCCACAGTGGCGGTCCGCCTGCCGCGCGCGAGGGAAGAGCTGGACATGCTGCTGCATCTGGCCGCAGACCGGCTGGTTCCCGGGGGAAGCCTTTATATGACCGGCGCCAACGACGAGGGCATAAAGTCTGTCCCGGACCGGATCGAACCGCTGTTCGGCCCGCCGGAAACCGTGCTGGTCAAGTATCACTGCCGGGTGTTTCGCGCCTTTTGCCCTGAGACCATGCCGCCCCTGAAAACGCATCTGCAGGACTGGCGTATGGAATTCACCCTGCCGCTGCCAGGGGAAGAAAAACACTGGGTCTCATATCCTGGCGTTTTTGCCCATGGGCGACTGGACGAAGGCACGGCCCTGCTGCTGTCCGTACTGGAACAATTGCCACAACAGCGGAGGGTTCTGGATTACGCCTGCG
>JALYJY010000122.1 GCA_030775045.1 Pseudomonadota bacterium
GGTGTGGGTCGAGCGGGGCAGCATGCCGTATTCCGCCGTGACCCATCCCAGACCGGTATTGCGCAGGAACGGTGGCACCTTTGTCTCGATACTGGCGGTGCACAGGACATGGGTATCGCCAAAGCGTACCAGGCAGGATCCTTCCGCATGGCGGGCAAAGCCAGGCTCAAAGGATACCTGGCGGAGCTGGTCCGGAGAACGTCCTGAGGGGCGCATGGGGGAGCCTTTTTATCGAGAAGGTGGAGAAACCCTGGAGAAAAAGGGCAGGGCTGACAAGTAACCCTTTCAGGATCTGCTGTCCAGGCTTTTGATACCCCAGACAACCAGCAGGGCTGCGGCCAGGGAAAACCAGGTCAGGGCATACTGCAGGTGGTTGTTGGGAAAGGACAGGCGGGGCTGGCTGGTATCCAGAACAACAGGCAGGACAAGTGCAGGGTCCGTGTTTGCCGCGCTGGCCATGGCCGGAATGTCGATCCACTGCCAGCGGTTCTGCCGGGGATTGTTCCTGACCCCGGCCCAGCGGGCAAGGGCGCCGGGTGGGTTGGGCAGCCGCAGGGTTCCTGTGATCTTGCTCCTTTCTGGCAGAAGACTGTAATCCCTTTTTGCAGACTGCCTGGACTCTTCAGACAGCCATCCCCGGTTGACCAGCAGGATCCGGCCATTGTCCAGTTTCATGGGGATGATGGTATGCCAGCCGGGCTGTCCCTTTTCGGAGGGTGCCAGTCTATAGAGTTCCTTTCCGTAAAGGAAATAGCCGGATGCGTGGACGTGCCTCCATTCTGCCTGGTCTTTCAGCACCAGGGCTTCCTGCAGCGAGATGGATGGGGCTGTAGTCCTTTCCCGGATGGTGGCCAGCAGGGCCGTTTTCCACTCCAGCCGTTCCAGCTGCCAGAACCCCAGACCCAGCAGAAGGGCTACACCTGTCATGGTGAATACAGTGGCCCACAGTGTGGGGCGAAAGGCTTTCATGACCGGGTGCGGAAATGGTACCCCAGGGCTACGGTCAGCCCCTTGGCCGGGCGCAGCATTCCCACAGTCAGGCCCAGGATAACAGCAGACCACAGGATGGCATGGACCCACAGGGGCCAGTCCACGGACAGGGCCAGCCAGAGGGCCGGAGGGACAACAAGGGTTCCCAGGATAAAGATCAGGAAAACAGCGGGCCCGTCACCGCTGTCATCAGTGGTCAGGGACAGGTGGCAGACGGGACAGGTTTCCACCAGTGCGGAAAGACCCCGGAGGATTTTCCCCTGATGGCACCGGGGACAGCGGCCTTTCAGGCCCGCCCACACCGTGTCGGGCAGGGTCAAGATCCCCACCAGTAGATGGCCACAAACAGGAACAGCCACACGGCGTCCACGAAGTGCCAGTACCAGGCGGCGGCCTCGAACCCGAAATGGCTCTGCGGTGTGAAATGGCCTTTCTGCGTGCGGAACAGGGTGACGGCCAGGAAGATTGTGCCGACCAGAACGTGGAACCCGTGAAAGCCGGTGGCCATGAAGAAGGTGGAAGGATAGATCCCCTGCCGGAAGCCAAAGGCCGCATGGTGATATTCATACGCCTGGAAAAAGGTAAAGAAGACGCCCAGGAAGACTGTAATGGCCAGGGCCTTTACGGCGTCCCGCCTGTTGCCGTCCAGAATGGCGTGATGGGCCCAGGTGACTGTGGTGCCGGACAGCAGCAGGATCAGGGTCATCATCAGGGGAAGCTCGAATGCCTCAACCGTATGGATACCTTTTGGCGGCCACATACCGCCCGTGGCCTCGGTCGGGTACAGGCTGGCATTGAAAAAGGCCCAGAAGAACGCAGCAAAAAACATGACCTCGGACGCAATAAACAGGGCCATGCCATAGCGGAAACCGACCTTTGCCTCGGGGCTGTGGGCTTTCTGCACCACTGCTTCCCGGATCACGTCGCGCCACCACAGGACCATCATCAGCAGGAGGGCCGCAAAGCCACCGGCCACAATCCCCCAGCCCTTGCCGTGCATGAACAGGGCTGCCCCCAGAGCTGTAACGCCTGCCGCGGCCGAGGTCAGCAGGGGCCAGGGGCTGGGATCCACCAGGTGGAAAGGCTGTTTCCGGGCTGTTTCCGGGCCTGCGTGTGCCGTATGATGTGTTGCGTGGGCCATGGATCTATTCCTTTTCCGCGTCTGTTTTCAGGCGGTCTTCCAGTGCAGAGGATTTAGCCTGAAAAAAGGTATAGGACAAGGTGATGGTGTCCACATCCTTCAGGGCCGGGTCATCGGCCATGGCCGGATCAACAAAGAACAGCACCGGCATATCCACGGTCTGGCCTGCCGCCAGGGACTGCTCGGCAAAGCAGAAACAGTCGATCTTGCTGAAATACACACCGGCCTTGTCCGGCGTCACATTGTAGACAGCAACCCCGGTAACGGGAGAGACGCTGCGGTTGCGGGCTGTATAAGTGGTCATGCCCTGCTGGCCCAGACGGACCGTCACCTCCCGGTCATTGGGAGTGAAGGCCCAGGGCAGACCCGGATGAACATCGGCATTGAAGCGCACAGTCATGGTGCGGTCCAGTATACGGCCGGGCAGGGTGGAGGCCTGCTGTGTCGTGCCGCCAAATCCGGTGATGCGGCAGAACAGGCTGTACAGCGGGGCGGAGGCAAACGCCAGTCCGGCCATAACTCCCACCAAAGCGAGCAATGACAGCAGGACCAGCCGGTTGCGGCGCTGGATATCAGGGGTCATGCAGCTCCGGACATGCGGACGATGGCGACCAGGTACAGCAGGATCACCAGAAACACCAGGGCCGCCAGGGTGGCCAGGTTCCGGGCCCTGATCCGGCGGCGGTTTTCCTGGTCCTGATCTGTGGTCATGGTGTGCCCTGCACATTGCGATGAAGGCGCCCGCGCAGATCCCATATATAAGCCAGTATGAACATGTAATAGCAGAATTCCTGGATTTCGCTGGACCGGCGGGCAAAGAAAAAGACCTGGCCGTCCATGCCCGGAAGTTTCAGGACGAATTCCTCCAGGCGGACGGCCTCGGCCAGCAGGGCCAGGGGCATCAGATACAGGCCGGGAACAAGGGTGTCCAGCCAGGGCTTGCGTGGGTGGCGGGACCCTGTCCGGTACAGCAGGGGCAGGATGATGCCGCCGATAATGATGCCCATTTCCAGAAGGGCGCGTGGTTTCTGGTCAAACCAGGAGGAGGTGTTATGCAGGTTGGTTTCCTGCTGGTCGTTGATCAGGGCCCATCCTTCCGGCGTGGGCCAGTGAAAGAACCACTGGCCCCAGCTGGCCTCCTCCATGCCCACATAAAAACACCCCGCGGCGGCCAGCAGAAGCCAAGACGGGGCCAGGGCATTCTTTCTGATCACCGGATCAGCCTGGAAAGCGAGGGCGGACAGCATGGCCAGCATCAGGACAGCAAACTGTCCCAGCTCGACAGCACCATTCTCGCCCGCCATCCAGGTCCTCTGCGCGTCGGGGAGCAGGTGCTCAAGCACAGCATTGGCGGCCAGAAGGGCAATGGCCAGAACAACGAGGGCAGGGCCGGTCTTGCCCGGGGAACGGTTTGTGTCGGACATGTCTGTCATCCCTGTAGAACGATCCGGAGTAGAACAATCCGGATATTTTCTATAAACAGTATCCCGCACACTGTCCAGGCCGTCATTCATGAATTCTGCCCAGATCAACGAGATGTTCCGGCGCTTTTCCGCCCTCAATCCGGCCCCCCGGACCGAGCTGGAATACACCAACCCCTATACCCTGCTGGTGGCTGTCGTCCTGTCGGCCCAGGCCACGGACGCCGGGGTAAACCGGGCTACGCGCCACCTGTTTCCGGTGGCCGATACACCGGAAAAGATGCTGGTGCTGGGGGAGGAGGGCCTCCGTGACCGCATAAAGACCATCAACTTTTTCAACACCAAGACGAAAAACGTTCTGGCCCTGTCCCGCATGCTGGTCGAGAAGCACGGCAGCCAGGTACCCCGGGACAGGGAAGCGCTGGAAAGCCTGCCCGGCGTGGGGCGCAAGACGGCCAACGTGATCCTGAATACCGTGTTTGGGGAGACGTCCATTGGTGTGGACACCCACATTTTCCGTGTGGCCAACCGCACAGGCCTGGCCCTGT
>JALYJY010000123.1 GCA_030775045.1 Pseudomonadota bacterium
GGCCGATGTGATGCTCGATGACCGTGGCTGCGGCCCCTTCCGCGGCCACCACAAGCACGCGCGGAAAGATCGCCGCCGGCGCGTCTGTGGCGCAGGTTACAAAAACCAGCTGGAGAGGACTGTCCACGGTTCCGTCCAGATGCAGGACAAGAGACTTGCCAGACAGGGCTGCGTTCAGGGCCGTCAGCGAAGACTGTGCAGCAGGCACAACCGTGCCGGACAGGGCATCCGCAGAAGACCAGCGCACCCCCGGAATCTGAGGCAGACTTCCCTGCAGCTGGCCGTTAAGAACCAGCACGCGATGGCCCGGGCCGGGTAAAAGACGGTTTTTTATCTGCTCCTGCCAGTCCGGCGAAACAGCGGGGGGACTACTGAATTCCAGCTTGTCCAGAAACGCCAGGTTGGTCCAGCGCCAGCGCTCGTCCCGGACCGTGGGCAGACCTGTGTACAGCACCCGGGCCTGGGGCGACACGCCGGACCACAACTGCCGGAACGGATCAGGCGTTGAAGAGGCGGGCTGCGTGGTCATGCCGTAACACCCGTCTTTTTATCCTGCGCCCGGCTGTAAAGAAACATGATGATCACGCCGGGAAGAGCATAGAAATACGAAATCCCCAGCGAGAGGATCAGCAGAGCTGCCGCAGGCCTGATTCCGACAAGAAACAGATGCAACGCCACTGTAAACAGCAGGGGAATTCCCAGGGCCAGCAGGATATTCCCCCGCACTGACAATCGCGGAATGATGAAAAAAAGCAGGGCTGCCAGAGGAATATAGACAATCTGGCCCACAATACCCCCCAGCATCAGAAGACCGGGCAACCAGAGAAAGGATGGGACTGATTCCAGCCCCTGAGGCTCCAGCCCCATCATGAGTTCCATGCAGGCCATGACCACAGCCGCCACCAGCGTCCCCACCCACGGCAGGGCGTAGACACCCCGGTACACCCATACCTCCCGGCGTGACAGCCTGCGGGTCCAGAAGGAGGGAGAAACAGGCTCAGAAAACGGAGTCATGCGGCAGCCTCTGAAATCCTGTGACCGGTTTTCCTGTCCTGCCTCCTGCTGTACAAGACCATGATGCCAGCACCAAGGGTGGCGTAAAAATATGCAACCGCCAGAGGAAGGAACATCAAGGACGGCCCAACCTTCATATCGTCGGGTACGAAGGCATTGAAAAGAAGATACAGCCCTCCAACAAAAAACAGGGGGAGAAGGAGAGCCAGAAGGATATTACCCTTTACAGAGAGCTGTGGAATGATGAAAAAAATCATGGCCGCCAGGATGGTATAGGGAATCAGCCCTGTGATCCCCGCAGCAGCCAGACTCCCGGCAATTACACCGATAATCGTCACTATCCCCTGGAAAAAGACAGGAACTTCATGCTGGACCGTAGCTGCAACCAGGGCTGGAACAATACCCAGAGCTGTCCCGATCCAGGGCAGGGCGTAGACACCCCGGTATACCCACACCTCCCGGCGCGACAGCCTGCGGGTCCAGAAGGAGGGAGAGGGAGGGGATGTGTTCATGCTGTCGTCCCGGGCAAAGGAGCATGAAGGCGTCTGTAATGCCGCCGGCTGTACAGAAACATGATGATGGCCCCGGAAACAGCATAGAAATATGAAATCCCCAGCGAGAGGAGCGGAAGGACCAGCAGGCGGGGTTCAAAAACCCGCATGAATTCCTGAGGGTCTATGGCTATAAAAAACAGACACGCGGCAGCCGTAAAAGGCAGTGGCAGAAACAGGGCCAGCAGAGTGTTTCCCCGTACAGACAGTCGGGGAATGACAAAAAACAGGATGGCCATGATCGGGATATAGATTATCTGATTGCCAAGGCTTGCTGACTTCACCAGCTCAAACAGATAGTAGTAATCATGATACAGCGTTTCAGCGCCCACTATGAGCGTCATCACACTCTCCAGTACCGCAACCAGCATCGTTGCCACCCACGGCAGGGTGTAGACGGCCCGGTACACCCATACCTCACGGCGGGACAGCCGACGGGTCCAGAAGGACAAAGTAGCGGGTTCAGAAGATACTGTCATGCGGTCGTCCGGGAATAGCCGGGAAGCTGCTTTCTGTGCTCATGGCGGCTGTACAGGAATGCGGCAAGGGCTCCGGGAAGGGCATAGAAATACGAAACGCAGAGAGCAAAAAACAGGAAGGCCCCCACATTCGGCTCACCAAATACAGCCTGCACGACGAGACAGAATGGAAGCGGGGCCATCAATCCGTATACGAAATTCTGTTTCATGGACATTTTTGGCACAAGGAAGAAAGTCAGAACAAAAAACGCACTGTAAAACCACCGGCTTATTTCCCAGCTTTCATCAAGAATGTGCGCCAGAACGCCTGCAAGCTCCGGCAGCAGGAAGGGGGACCTGGTGTCCAGTCGGGCCAGATACCCTGCAATCAGTGACCCTGCAACGGGCAGCAGATAGATCGCCCGGTACACCCATACCTCGCGGCGGGACAGTTCCCGGTTCCAGAATGAGGGGATCGTGTCAGATACTGTCGTCACCGGACTCCTCCGTATGAACTGCCTCTTCTTCCTGCTGTTTTTCCATTTCGCGCCAGGTGCGGATGCGCTCCAGCAGGGCGAACAGAACAGGCTGGACACCTTCCCCGGAGACGCCGGACAGAACCATGACCGGACTGTCTGTCACCTGTTCCAGCGCTGCCTTTTTCTCTGCAACTTCTTCTTCCAGCAGGGCATCGCACTTGTTCAGGCCCACGATCTGCGGCTTGTCCACAAGGCCGTGGCCGTAGGCCTCCAGCTCGCCCCGGATAATCGTATACGACTGCACCACATCCTCGGCCGTGCCATCAATCAGGTGCAGCAGCACGCCCGTGCGTTCCACATGGCCCAGGAACCGGTCTCCCAGACCCAGACCTTCGCTGGCCCCCTCGATCAGGCCGGGGATATCCGCCAGTACAAACTCGGAATCACCCACATGCACCACACCCAGATTGGGAGTCAGGGTGGTGAAAGGATAGTCGGCAATCTTCGGCCGCGCCCGGCTGCAGGCCGCCAGGAATGTGGACTTGCCCGCGTTGGGCAGGCCCACCAGCCCCGCGTCGGCAATCAGCTTCAGGCGCAGCCACACCTCCCGCTCCTGCCCCGGCCAGCCGGGATGGCTCTGCCGCGGTGCGCGGTTGGTGGATGTTTTGTAGTGGGTATTGCCAAAGCCGCCATCACCGCCCTTCAGCAATACAAGCCTCTGGCCGATCCGGGTCAGGTCGGCCAGAACCGTCTCCTGGTCTTCCGCCAAGATCTGGGTGCCCACAGGGACTTTCAGAACCACATCAGCAGCGTCAGCGCCCGTGCGGTTGCGGCCCATGCCATGTCCGCCGGGTTTGGCCTTGAAATGCTGTTGATAGCGATAGTCGATCAGGGTGTTCAGACCATCCACCGCCTCGAACACCACATCACCGCCCTTGCCGCCGTTACCGCCGTCCGGGCCGCCGAACTCGATGAACTTCTCACGGCGAAAGCCGACGCATCCGGCACCACCGTCGCCGCTTTTGATATATATCTTTGCCTGATCGAGAAATTTCATGTCCTAACCCTGACTGCAGCGGACGCCTGCTGCGTCACTGCGGTGCTCAGGTCCTCACGTACATCAATGTACGCTCCGGCCTTGCGCTCCTCGTTCCTTGCATTCGCCTCACCGCAGCGGGTTATGCACGGAATCTGCTGTAACAACAATCCGGACTTCCCCAAAACAAAATCGGGGAAACAGCGACTGCTTCCCCCGATTCGCATATCGTGCCGGAAACAGCCCTTTAAACCTGTCCGTAAATAAATTTATACGAGTCTGGATGGCGAAACCTTTTGAGAACCGGGGCGCAGCGTACATAAACGTACGTGAGCACTGGAAGCGCAAAAAGGCAAGCCAGACAGCCGCAGAAATTTATTTACGGACAGGTTTTATTCGGCAGCGTCAGCCGGGGTGACCGATACAAACATCCTCTCGCCGATGGATTCGCGGAAGCTGACCACGCCATCGATTTTCGCAAACAGGGTATGGTCCTTGCCCAGGCCCACGTTCTGGCCGGCATGGAATTTGGCGCCGCGCTGACGCACCAGGAT
>JALYJY010000124.1:0-600 GCA_030775045.1 Pseudomonadota bacterium
GGTCAGCCGCGCCTCGTTCAGCGGGGGCATCCCCGTGCCCGGGGACGAGAAGCACGTCATGTACGTGTGGCTGGACGCGCTGGCCAACTATATCACCGCATTGGGATATCCGCAGACCGGCCCCGGTTCGGATTACGCAAAGTACTGGCCCACGTCACTGCACGTGGTGGGCAAGGAGATCACCCGCTTCCACGCCGTGTACTGGCCCGCGTTCCTCATGGCCGCCGGTCTGGACCTGCCAAAGCGCATCTTCGCCCATGGTCTGTGGCTCATGGATGGCGAGAAAATGTCCAAGTCGCTGGGCAACACCATGGATCCGGAAACGCTGGTCAAAACCTGGGGGCTCGACCCGCTGCGGTATTATTTCATGCGCGAGGTGCCGTTTGGCAACGACGGCAATTTCTCGAAGGAAGGCATCATCCACCGCATCAACCACGAACTGGCCAACGACTACGGCAACCTGGTCCAGCGCGTGCTGGCGCAGGTGCAAAAGAACTGCGGCGCGGCAGTGCCCGAACACGGCACGTTTACCGAGGCGGACACGGCCCTGCTGACTGCGGCGGGCAACCTGCTGGCCATTACGCGGGCCGAGGTCAACGC
>JALYJY010000124.1:610-3940 GCA_030775045.1 Pseudomonadota bacterium
TCTGGACGGTTGTCGGCCAGGCCAACCGCTATATCGACGAACAGGCTCCCTGGGCGCTGAAGAAAACCGACGTGGCGCGCATGAACACCGTCCTGTACGCGCTGGCCGAGGTCATCCGCCACCTGGCCATCCTGACCCAGCCGGTCATGCCGGATGCGTCAGCGCGCATCCTGGACCTGCTGGCCGTACCCGCCGACCAGCGCACCTTCGCGCACCTGACCTCTGCCCACGCCCTTACGGCCGGCACACCACTGTCACAACCTCAAGGGGTATTTCCACGGATTGAAGTAACGAAAGATTAACTTTCCGATGGCAGCATGTCCCTTGTGACTGTCACCATCAACATTCGCAGGGAGACACAGAATGACCAGACCAAACGTCGGCATCGGGATTATCAGTGACGGCGAATACACGCACTGTCGCGGCAAACTTCCAGCCCTGAGTGAGGAACAGGAACGCAAGCTGGCAGAATATGCCGCACGCGACGTACATCCCACAGCACAGATAACAACCGGAAAAGACGGCACACAGACGCTTGTTCTGGAATGGGGCAAAAAAAGAACAGGTCCAGAAATAGGTACCGTGTCGATTGAAGGACCGGCCGGGTTTTATGAATGCAGGCTTTACGGCCCGGACAAGGGACTTGGCGCCAGATGTGCCGACGCCCTGAAATCGGCCGCTGAATCCGTCAGACGGGCCCGCGATGCCGTCGTTGATTTCGTTGACCCCGCCGAGGCCGGGGTGAGACATGAGAGCAGACGGCGCATGAACCTGTTTGGTCCTTCCGCATAACACTGGAAAAACGGGCCTTTCTCTTCCTGCACACAGGGGGAGAAAGGTTCCCCGGCTGTCTCCACAAGGGGTTTCCAGCGGGCAGTGGTGGAAGAAAAGACCGGACAAGAATTTTCTGACAGACCCTGTGCAGCCTGTCCGGAAGATATTCCGAAACAGTTTGCAGCAGCGGGGCTCTGGCGGTAATCTTGTCCTGTTCTCAACCACGAGGTGCAGATCATGTCCGTCCAGATTCTCCAAACCGATGCCGTTACCCGTTCCGTCCAGGTGTCCCGCTGGTTTCTGCGCCTCGCCATTGTCTATCTGGTCTGCGGCATCGGCCTTGGCATGTACATGGGCGCACACGAGGACTTTACCTTCATGCCCCTGCATGCCCACATCAACCTTCTGGGCTGGGTCACCTCTGCCATTTTTGCCCTGACCTACCGGCTGGTTCCCGACATGGCGCGGACACGGCTGGCCTGGATCCACGTAATTGTATCCACTGTGGGCTTCCTGCTGATGATGACTGGCCTGGCTTTTCTCCTGCAGGGGGACACCTCCCTCAAGGCCGTTCTGATTACAGGTGAAACCCTGTCCCTGGCCAGCATTCTGATCTTTGCATGGCTTCTTTTCACCAGATTCTAGAGGTTCCGGAACCCCTTTATCTTTTGGGGCTGATGATTCATAATCATTTCCAAGCTTTTTCATGATGCAGGAATTTTTCCATGGCTGACAAACCTTCTGACAATCCCGGTACACCCGATATAAAACCCGGGGACAAGCCCAGTGATGTCTCCATCGACCTTCTGGTCAACGACGCAGGCGTCTGCTGTCTTGTCACGGACCGCAAACCGGCTGCGGATGTGGAGTGTGTGGCCTATCATCCGGCCAGCCGCCGCATGGCCCTGTTCTTCAAGGGTGGCGGCAAATTCCCCATGGAGCACAAGATCCTTGAGGAAATCCACCAGCGGCTGGAAAAAGTGGAAAACGTCAGCCTTATTGTGCTGACCGACGGCCAGCCCAGCTGGCACACCACGGTGCCCCTGAAAAAGATGTAATGGGCGAATACGCCGTCCGTATCCGCGCCAGGCTGGACGGGATGTTCAGCCCGTCTGCACTGGAAATCGAGGATCAGTCCGCCCGCCACGCAGGCCATGCGGGCCACGATCCCCGGGGCGAAACCCATTTCCGTGTGAAGATGGTTTCAGAGCGCTTCCGCGGCCTGTCCCGGGTTGAGCGGCACCGGCTGGTCCACGCCGCCTTGGCGGCCGAACTGGCTGAACGCGTCCACGCCCTGTCGCTGATCCTTCAGACGCCGGAAGAGGCGGAAACAAAACATCAGGAAAATCATGAACGGCCAGGGGCTGCCACTGACAGAGCCTGAGTCTGCATGTCAGGAGCAAGCTGTTTCCGGAGCTGCGCCAGGCCCAACGGCAACAGCATTTCATCCAGCATTTTCCGGAAGACATTGCCCTGCTGCGGAGTAAATTCCACCTCGAATTCAGCCAGCATCCTGTCCTGAAAATCCAGAAGTTGCGCCATGAATTTTCCTGTTCTGGCTTCAATCCTGGCGCGGGCCTTGCCGTCTTTTCCGTTGATAAATTCATCTCTGCTTTCCATTTCGGACTGCCACAGATTCTGCATCCTGATATCCCCGTCAGAAACAGCCTTCAGTAACTGCCCTGTACATGTTGTGGAAGCTGCATGCAAAACATGTGCCAGTGCGGCGCGATAATTTCCGTCCCCGAAATATCTGCCCCGGAACCCGTTCAGGAATCCGTTTGTGGTTTCTGCGAATTCCCCAAGTGCATGCTCTCCCTGCCTTTTCAGCCATGATCTGAGATTTTTCATGCCCTGCTTCTGGTAGTCTGGTTTGTTTTCATGAATATCAATTGCCCTGAAGTACATATCCAGGGGTTCAGCTACAAAAGATCCAGGCCCGCCAATCCCGGGAACAAGATTATGCTGCCGGTAACTTCTGCCAATTTCCGTATCCCGGGCCAGGGCAGCGTCATACAATTTTTCGGGCAGATGGAAATGCATGCCCAGTGCGTCATACGCTGACTTCACCAGAGATGTTACGACAAACAGAAAAAGATAATATGCCTGTGCTTCTGCATCGGCAGTTTTCTGGTCAGTCAAGGCCAGAGACGCCAGATCCAGATTGGAAATTCTTTCTGCAACAATCCCTGAAAGAGACGGACTGACCGGAAAACGGGACCTGCGTTCCTCAATGGCCTCGCCATGTTTCAGAAGTACTGCAACAGGAATGGCTGCGCCCATGTTGGATAGAGCCGCCAGCAATTCCAGAGAATCGCGGGGCAAATCAGTCCATTCTGTCAGCCCCAAGGCGAGAACGGCTATCAGATCAGCCTGCAGTTCTCCAAAATCCAGGGTATATGCAATATCAATATTCCCGTTTTCCGGAGAAGATTTTTCCACAAACTCCCTTGCCACAAGCTCCTCCAGTGGCTTTTTCAGAGTTTCAAGAAAATCCCGGATTTTATATCTTTCCCCTTCATCCCCCCTTTTCTGCAGCATCAGACGGTTCTGTAT
>JALYJY010000125.1 GCA_030775045.1 Pseudomonadota bacterium
GCCCCGCACGGCTGCCCAGCCCATCAGCGCGCCCCAGTTGAAGGTGAACCCCAGGAACAGCTGGGGCCACCAGGTCAGCCGCTTCATCAGGGGGTAAAAACCGGCCAGGAACAGGGACGCCGCACCCAGCAGGATCGTGGTCCGGTTGAACTGCATCAGGAAAAAGAATCCCAGCAACAGCTGGACCGCCAGGAACAGCAGGGCCTGGCGGACGCTCACATCTCCCCTGGGCAGGGGGCGGTGGCGGGTGCGCTCGACCCGTGCGTCCAGGTCGCGGTCCATAATGTCGTTGAATGTGCAGCCGGCGCCCCGCATCACCACGGCGGCAAGGCCAAACAGGACGAGCATCAGCAGATGGATGTGACCCTGATTGGCTAACACGACGCCCCACCAGCAGGGAAACAGCAGCAGCCATGTGCCTGTAGGACGGTCCAGCCGGGCGAGCCGGGCATAGGGCCGGAAGGACGGTGGCAGGATCCGGTCAACCCAGTCGCCGGTGCGGATATCCGTATGTCCTCTTGCAGCTGTCATCCGGCCCCCTTTCTCCGGACAGAAATTCTTTCTCCGTGACCTTTGAAAGCTTCAGACAAAGGCTCCACAAAACTTTCCGCCACCTCGTCAGGAGAAGCCAGCATGGCCGGATCCTCGCCCGGAAAAGCCTGGGCGCGCAGGCCCGTGGCCACGTTGCCCGGATCAATCATGTTGACCCGCAGGCGGGTGTTCACTGTCTCGGCCGCATAGAGGGACACCAGCATCTCCAGCGCTGCCTTGCTGGCCGCATAGGCGCCCCAATAGGCCAGAGCCTTCC
The DNA here is from genome assembly GCA_030775045.1 of Pseudomonadota bacterium. Taxonomy (NCBI): domain Bacteria; kingdom Pseudomonadati; phylum Pseudomonadota; species Pseudomonadota bacterium. The sequence goes on from JALYJY010000125.1 coordinate 809, forward strand.
GGGCCAGTCCTGACGTTACAAACAGGGCCCGACCAGCAGCAGATGCGCGCAGCAGCGGATCCAGCGTGCGGATCAGACGCTGGTTCGCGCCTACGTTCAGGGCCATGACGTGGTCCCAGGTCTTTGGATCGTAATGGGCCACAGGACTGAGCGGCCCCAGCATGGCGGCATTCCCCACCAGGATGTCCAGCCGGCCAAAGCGCTGGTGCACCGTGGGCCCGATCTGGCCGACGTCATCACCCTTCAGCAGATCCAGAGGCATGATAGTGGCCGTGCCGCCCGCAGTGCGGATGGAATCATCCACTTCTTCCAGCGCGCCCACCGTGCGGGCCAGAAGGATCACATGGACGTTCTCGCGCGCCAGACGCCTTGCTACAGCAGCCCCGATGCCGCGTGACGCCCCTGTCACAAGCGCTATGCGTTTTTCTGATACGGGACTGTTACTCATGTCCTGCACATGCTGATGCGTGTTTCTGTATCCTCCAGAAAATCCGCCCGGCATCAAGTGGTTTTTCGCTGGCGCCCCGCCAGGTCCAGAATGACATCCGCCATCCGGGCGGACGGGGGCTGCACCCCACCCTGTCCCAGCCAGCCAGCCACCTGGGCCAGCGCCTGTTTCTGGACCGCCCTTGCCTCGCCGCTGTCCAGCAGATGGATGGCAGCCTCTGCAATCCGGTCTGCCCGGCAGTTCTCCTGGAGAAGCTCCGGCATCACCATGCGATCGTGCATGATATTCACCAGACTGACGCATTTCAGCCGCGACAGGCGGCGGACCAGAAACGCGGACAGCGGGTTGATCCGGTAAACAATCACCGCCGGAAGCCCTCCCAGCGCCAGCTCCAGCACCACAGTCCCGGACGCGGCCACAGCCATGTCCGCCGCAGCAAAGGCATCGTACTTGTCCCGGTCGCCCTGCACCACCAGGGCAGGCACAGGCCAGTCCCTCACCGCGTCCTCCACCTGCGCCGCGCCGCGCTCCACGGTGGGTACAATGGCCATCAGGTTCCGGTCTTTCAGCTTGGCCAGCGTATCTTTCAGCACCGGCAGAAGCCGCGTTACCTCACCCCTGCGGCTGCCGGGCAGAACAACCAGAAGCCTTTTTCCGGCCGTCTGCGGATAACGCTGCCGGAAAGCTTCTGCATTTCCCTGTGCGGCTCCGCTCTCCACCAGGGGATGTCCCACAAAGGTACAGGCAAGACCTTCGCGGGTGAAATACGGTGGCTCGAACGGAAACAGGGCCAGAAGGTGATCCAGAAACCGGGCAATCTTCCGGGCCCGGCCGGGCCTCCACGACCAGACCGTGGGCGCAACGCAATGGACCAGGGGAATATCAGGGGCCAGTTTTCTGACCCGGCGGGCGACGCGGAAGCTGAAATCCGGTGCGTCAATGGTCACAACCACATCCGGCTTCTGCTGCAGAATGGCCTGCACAGCCTGACGGATCCGGCGCAGCAGGCGGGGAATGCGCGGCAGAACCTCCGCCAGTCCCATAACGGCCAGATCATCCTGGGGAAAGATCTGCTCCTGCCCCTCGGCCCTCATGCGTTCGCCGCCGATACCGGAAAAACGGATTTTTTCCCCGGCCTGCCCCTTCAGCGACACCATCATCCGCGCACCCAGCAGATCCCCCGACGGTTCGCCAGCGATGAGGAACAGGTTCATGCACCCTGCTCCCTCTCAACGCCCACAACAAACAGGCCATGCCTGTCCGCCTCTGTCACTACAGAGGCCAGATCCAGCACCAGGGCCCCCCCGGCCTCCACGGCGATTCCCGCAAGACCGGCATCGGCACAGGTCTTTACGGTGTCAGGTCCCACAGCGGGCAGGTCCACACGGCGGTCCTGTTGCGGCTTGCTCGCCTTGACCAGGACTCCTCCACCGCCCTCCCGCTTCAGGACGGTACAGCGACGGACCAGCTCCGCCGTGCCCTCGACCCCCTCCACGCCCAGCACAAGCCCCTGCTGCACAACAGCGGCCTGGCCAACGTCCAGCCGGCCCAGCGCGCGCACTACCTCCATGCCGCGGCGGATATCAGTCCACGCAGCCTCATCGGGCCTTACACTCCCCCACACACCGGCAGGGGCCAGCAGGGTGCCCAGAATGTCATGGGCCGCCACAACACGAAATCCTTCGCCCTCAAATTCTTTCGCCACAGCAGACAGAAGGCCGTCATCACCCAGGGCGCGCAGGCCGATGCGGGCAAGAAATTTTGCAGCCCGCCAGTCGGGTTTCAGCTCGGCCAGTGAAGGCCGGCGCACATGCCCTGCCATAACCAGCTCTGTCACACCTTCCTGTCGCAGACGACCGAGAATATCTCCCCAGGCTCCCAGACGCACCCAGGCATAGGGAAGACCTTCCATCAGGGCCCGATCGGCATGCCCCTCAAATCCCAGGATAAAAAATGACCGCCCCTGCGTGCGACAGGCCTCCACCAACCGCCGCGGCAGATCCCCTCCCCCCGCCAGAATGCCAAGATTTTCAGCCATCGATCGTCCCCAGTACTGCGGCCTCAAACGCCTGCGGATTTTCCGCAAAGGGATAATGGGCCGCCCCGGGTATTACACATACCCTTTTTGCGGCGGAACACAAAGCCGTCAGGTCGCCCACCCGGATATAGTCATCCTCCCCCAGGATCACTGTGGATTTTCCCCCAGGGGTCCTTACTGTTTCAGAAAAATCATATGCAGAAAATAAATGGCTCAGCCTGTCCGCCACCAGGACACGGAATCCGGTGTCGAAGCCTTCCGGGATCTCCCGTCTGGCAAAATACCAAGGGGCAATACAGCGGAAGGGATCCTCACCCTTATCCCTCCCGGTTTTCCGGATCCTGTCCTTGATGCTTTCAAATTCAGCCAGTGCCGCAGGCGGTATCCGCTGCGCAAGGCGCTTCCCGGCCTGCGCCAGCTCTGCCGAGGTCAGGGGCATGGGGCAAATCCACAGGATATGTCCC
>JALYJY010000126.1 GCA_030775045.1 Pseudomonadota bacterium
GTCCCGGATTATGAACCCTGACACCTCGATCAGAATAACCGTACACTAATATAGTGTGAGCAACGTAACCAGGGTCTGCCTGCAGTATCCTCTGATTTATGTATGGAATTATATAAAACCCCTCATTTATGAGATTCACAATATCGTTTTTTGTCGGCACACGGCAGGCAATCTTTTTCTTCTTGCTTGACAGAAACCCCTCTATTCCTTTGATTCCTTGATCCATATCAGAATTCTTTATTTGATCATCAGCAGCTTCTTCGCCGAAGTATTCATACATATATGAGTTTTTCTCTTTTACCAGGCGCTCAAGATTAAATGTGGATATGAACTCCACATCAAAACCATTACGTGCCATATAGGCCAGCATTCCATATTCCCACGAATACTGTCCCTCTTTGCGGCCAATAATATCACCAAGCTCCTGAAACGAAGGTACCTTTATTCCTGTTTTGGTTCTAAAGACCATCTGACTGCATGCAAGGAAGCAGCTTACGCCATCCACATCGTTTTCAACCAATCCAGGATTAGTATTAATAACCTCTTTCATTCTGCCCTCCCCATGCTTTGTAGTTTGTTTAATCTTACACCTGCGCAACAGACTTAAGAATACTCTCCCATTCCGTTAATGTCCCGAACATTAAACAATCTGTTCCATGGAAAACATATGCATGCACAGAGCAACAGGCGAACCTGCCCCGTTGCGGATCAGCCGCCTGTACCCTGCTTCATCCGGGCCCGCTGGTCCGCGATGACTTTTTTCAGGTCATCCAGGGGCAGGGCGCCGCTGATGATCTGGTTTCCCACAATAAATCCCGGCGTACCCATGATGGTCATCTGCGGGGCCAGTGAGCGGTTCCGGTCAATTTCCGCAGCGACGTCAGGGGACTCCATGTCCCTTTCCAGCTTCGGCACATCCAGCCCTACATTGCGGGCGACAGTCCTGATTTTCTCGGCATCCACAGGGCCCTTCTCGCTCATCAGGGCCGTGTGGAATTCCTGGTATTTCCCCTGCCTGTGCGCTGCCAGGGCAGCCTTTGCGGCGTGGCGGGAGTTTTCCCCCAGAACAGGGAATTCCTTGAACACAAAACGTACCTGCGGATCGTCTTTCAGAAGCTGGCGGATCCCGGGGGCCACAGCCTTGCAGTAGCCGCACTGATAGTCGAAATACTCCACAACTGTAATGTCGCCATCAGGGTTACCGGCCACCGGGCTGGCGGGATTGTGCGTAATATCCTTGTAGTTTTCCGTCAGGACCTTGCGGGCCTGCTCTACCCTGGCCTGGTCCTTCACTTCCTGGGCCTTTTCCAGGGCGTTGGTGATGGCTTCAGGATTTTCCTGGATATACTGCTCGATCAGTTTCTGGATGTTTTCGGTCTGGGTTTTATTGAAAGGCGCCGCCGGGCTGTCCTGCGCCGCAAGGGCCATGGAAGAAGACAGGACAACGCTGCACAGAAAAAGAGAAAACAGCCTGACAGAAAAAGACATCTGGAACTCCCTGGAAAGAAAGGTTTCTACAATCGCCCCTTGTTCCGGAAAAAACAAGGTCAGTCATCATCCTTCTTTGTATCCTTCGTATCCACAACAGCCCGTATGTCCTGGATCCGGATCCAGGCCGGCGACCCCGCGGGCAGAAGCTTTTCGGCCCGCTCGGCACGGGCCTTTGCCTCGGGGATCTTTCCCCGCGCCAGCGCCTCTTCCGCCAGAGCGTACGCTGTGAGGCCTTCCTGTTTCTCCTGCCCCCATACCGTGGCCAGCAGGCGCCAGGTGAAAGGATTACGCCGCTCCAGCCGCGTCGATTCCTGCAGGTTCCGGACAGCCTCGTCCCGCAGGGTCTTGTCCCCGGACTCGACCAGCACGTGCCCTATGGCGGTGCGCAAAAGTGCCGAGGATGGCTGGTATTTCACCGCCAGCCGGTAGGGGGCGATGGCCTCCTTCACCCGTCCGTTCTCGAACAGGATCTGGCCTTTCAGCTCGTGGAAAAAGGGATTTTGCGGCTCGTCCTTCAGAAGCCCCTGCAGCAGGGCCAGGGCCTCGTCCGCATGCCCTGTCCGGTACAGGGCGACAGCGCGGCCATAGCGGGCCGGGATGGCCGTGTCAGAAGTCTTGTACTTTTGCAGGGCAACCCGGGGATACGTCCAGCCCTGCAGCTTGGCCCGGATCCGCTCGAACATCCGGTCATATTTTTCCGGAAAGGGCTTGCCGGTCAGGGGAGAGGTTTCCACATGGTGCCGCAGGGCATCGATACGATCGCGGGTCAGGGGGTGGGTGCGCACAAACTCCACCTGGCGGTCTTCCGGCAACAGTTCCTGGTCACCCAGCTTTTCCATGAACCGCAACAGGCCCTCCGCGGAAAAACCGGCATGGTCCAGATAGGAAAGTCCCGCCTGGTCTGCGGATGATTCCTGGGTCCTGCTGAAGCTGAAAAAGGCCCGGCGGGCCAGCTCCTGCCCCCCTGCCATGACAGCGGCCCCGGCCCGGGTATCGCCCGAGGCGAATCCTGTGGCAACACCCAGAAGCAGGGCCAGGATGGCCTGGGCCGAGGCATTCTCGATGGCGTCCTTTGAACGGATCAGGTGCCCGCCGGCAATATGGCCGGTTTCGTGGGCCATGACGCCAACCAGTTCTCCCGCGTCATCGGCGGCCTGCAGCAGGCCGGTATGGATGTACATGTTCATCCCGCCGGCCACAAAGGCATTGAGGGAGCTGTCCTGGATCAGGGAGATGCTGACACTGTTGCTGTCGATACCGGCAGCCTCAAAAATCGGAGCGGCCATGGTACGGATAGCCTCTTCCGTCTCGGCATCGCGGATAAAGCTGATCTTCCTCTTCTGGGCCATGGCAGGTGTGCCAGCCACAAGAACAGCCAGAAAGGCAACCAGAAAAGCCCTGCAGGATCGGATCACGGCCTGTCCCGTTTCTGTTCAGCGGAAACAGCCTGAATATACAGGCAAATCGGGCAATACCAGGGCTGCATCCTGTCGACCCGCTTCAGGCAGAAGAACTCCGGGCCGTTGCCAGGCGTCAGTGAAGGACGCAACTGTGGTGACAGGATGGAGAGCCGGTTTTTGATCTGGTCGGCCTCTGGCTGTGCCTGCTTTTCCGGTTGTCTGGCGAGGAGGACGAGGCGCGAAGTGCGTTCCGTGGGCGACCCAGGTCTCCACCTCTGTCCGGAGTTCACTGTTTCCGTCCGTCATGACAGTCTGCTCCTGCCGGTGCGCCGGAATAACAGAAAGCGGGATATAGACACCCTGTTAACAGGCGGTTAAACGCTCAGGGTGCAGGGGCGTGGAATAAGTCCTGATCCGGGCAGCTGGCATAAACCCTGTAGCATCCGGCAAGGGCCGGCAGACGGGCAAATACCCCCCTCAGCCGCCTTGCCCTCTCTTTCGCAGCAATGCCGGGGGCCTTGAACCCGTCCAGAAATCCCCGCAGCAGGATATCGCACGGAATTACTTTCACCTATGGCGCAGAGGCCCGCTCCAGCGCGGCTGCAAAAAAGCCGTCCGTATGGTGCCGGGCGGGGGTGAGGCGCAGGTAAGGCCCCTGCCCTTCCAGACCCGGAACGGCAACCGGCACAGCGGCAAAATCAGGATGCTGCGCCAGGAACTGTTCAATCTGCTGTTCATTCTCCTCCCGCAGCAGGGAGCAGGTGGCGTAGACCAGCCGTCCGCCGGGTTTGACCAGCCGCGACGCGCTGTCCAGGATCTCCGCCTGGATTTTCAGAAGCTCGGTCAGTTCCGGCCCCAG
>JALYJY010000127.1 GCA_030775045.1 Pseudomonadota bacterium
TGCAGCGAGCGGGTGAACTGCATGGCCAGATAGCCGTGCTGCTGGCTCGGGATGGAAATATCGGGCATCGGCCCTCCCCCTGACGGGGGAACCACGTTGCCATCGTCGTCAAAGATTTCGTGGACAAAGCCGGGCAGGGTGTCCAGATAGCTGCGCAGGCCACGGCTGACCTTTTCCGGCAAGGCCTGGTCGCGGGCCAGCCGGACCACGGCCTGCAGTGTCATGTGATCGCGGATGGTGCGGATGTCCAGTGGCGTGCTCTGGTTGTCGCGCTTCCAGGTCAGGGCTGGCATGATCGAGCTGATGAAGCCTACGGCGCGCTCTTTCCACATGGCGTTGTCACCGCCGGACTGGGGCATCAGGCTGACCAGCATGTTGGTCAGGTACGAGGCAGAACCCAGCGTGAAGGGGTTCAGGGTGTTGGTGGCCGCGCCCACATCACTGTTGCCGGTCATGTAGTTCAGGACCAGCAGGTCGTCGTCCCGTCCGAACCGGCGGGCCAGGGAGTACATGGCGGCGAACAGGTCCGTGTCCGCCTTTCCGTCGATATAGACGAACCCGGATCCCCAGGTCAGGCCATTGGAGACAAGGCCTTTCAGCCCCTCTGTTTTACCGGCGCCGGTGGTTCCCAGATACAGGATATGGGTTCTGGCATCGCTGTTGGTGACCCACAGTTCCTCGCCGCTGTCCTTGTCGATGCCCAGATACAGGATGCCTTCGGCTTTTTTATCGCCGGGCGGTGCGGCGTTGTTGGGATCGGGAATGCCGGCATAGGCGGGCATTTTCAGGGGCAGCTTGAACTCCCGCTTCCTGTACCACAGGAAATACAGGACGATGACCAGGGCGATCAGGTCCGCGAACATGTCCGGGCCGGGGATCAGGGCTGCCACAGCCCCCCCGCCCGCAAGCATGGTCATGGCATGGGATGTCTTGAGGTCGTCAAGGGCCCGCTGCAGCAGGGGGCGTGTATCCCTGAGCGTTTTCTTGTACTCGTGCTGGTAATTCCTGGCGACGGGCATGGCTCTATATCATTCCGGCATCATTGCTGTGGCGACCCCAGGATGTCATCCGCGCTCATGGGGACGCCAACGGGCTGTGGCGGCGGGGCAGCGGGCTGCGGCGTTCCGGGCAGTGTTCCGGGGGGAAGCGCCATGCCCCCGGTCTGCTCCCGCAGCATCTGCTGGATGAGGGCCTGGTTCAGGGCATCGCTGCCTGTCATTCCGGACTCTGCTGCCGGCGCAGGCGGGATCTGCATGGGCAGGGGCTGGACCGGTACGACCATCACAAAGGCGGCCAGAAGCACGAAAATCACAGCCAGGGCGGACAGGCTTGTGGCGGCGGCGATAGCAGCCATGCGCAGGGCCATCCGGCCTGTGGAGGGACCAGGGCAGCGCAGGGCACATGACAGGCGGCAAAAGATTTTTTCCGCAGCCTTCCGGTCACGGAAGCGGGCAATCTCGACGGTTTCAGGAGCGGAGCCTGTTTCCCGGACGCTGGCTGACAGGATCCAGTGACTGCCGTCATCCCGAAGCTCCATGTCCAGAAGCCGACTCCAGCCGATGTTGAAAACCAGGGTGCGGGACGTCCCTTCATGGCAGACGGTGACAACAAACTGGTTGCCCGAAACGCGGCCCCTGACGCACCCTGAAGAATTCCTGCCCACTGCACATACTCCTGTGAATCTGCGGGATTATGATCCCGAAAGGTTAATTTTTCGTTTTTGAACGGCCCTGTTTTCCTTCGTCCAGCGGTGGCACAGCCGGTCTGGTTTCGGAAAAATATGTGACAAGTGAATCAATAGCCGGTTCCACCCGCGGGATGGCCAGCGGGCGGCGGGCTTCCGTCTCGGCCATGAAGTGGGCCATGGATGCCGCAGCCTCGGTATGAAAAGACTGGCGCCCCAGGTTGTTCAGGGCATACCACAGTTTCCGGTCCACACCCCGCAGCCACAGGAAGCTGGCCGAAGCCAGAACACCCCCGTTTTCCCGGGCCTTTTTCAGAACCCCGAGCATGGCTGTGGTGAACCAGCCGTGGCGTTCGGCCACTTTCAGGGCTTCCCCGCCTGTTCCCGGGCTGCCCAGGACAGCGTCAATCTCCTTTGTGACCCCGGGGGGCAGCTGCAGCCCCTTTTCAGGAGACCAGGATGCGGCAATCTTTCCAAGAAGGTCGTCTGATTCCTGCCGCTTGCGGGCAATCTTGAGGGCAAAGGCCGCCAGAAGGGCCCGGGCGTACGGTGGCAGACTGTCAGCGCCTGTCCACCGGGCGCCCAGCTGGGTCAGGCAGGCGCGGCGCGCAGAATCCCGGTCGGGAATGTTGTTGATCAGGGAAATGCGGTTTGCGGCCACCCATTCCTCGGGGGAAAGAGCCTCGGCAAACAGAGGCAGTGTGGCCGGAATAGCCTGACCAGTGAAGCGGGCACTGGCCTGCGTGGGATTGAACTTCAGCAGGGGGGAGATCACCGGCCAGAACCTTGACTGGGCCCGGATCAGGGTTTCCAGGTTGTATTTGTGTCTGAACCGGGTGTCTGGTGCGCGCAGGGTCACGAAGATTGCGATGCCTGCCAGAAGGGCGGCAAAGAACCATTTCATATAATACATGACGGTTTTTGACAGGATGGCGGCCTGGGGCCATTCCACAACCGGCTGGGCCGAGGCCAGAAGGCGCAGGTTGCGCAGCTGGACGCTTCCCGTGATCTGTTCGATCACCCACAACTCGCCCACGCGCACCCACCGCAGGCCACTCAGGATATGGGCTCCCAGAAAATGCCATATGGCCCATGTGAGGCCGCAGAGCAGCACTGTCACCAGAAGGACCAGCATGAAAGGGTCGTTGTTGTTGTTTCCCTGGGACACGCTCTGCCACTCCCCCTGAAACCCTGACGGAACATGATCCGCCGGCCATACTGTAACCCGTGAAGTATACCTCTTCCTGGATTGTATTGCCAGAAATTACATGCTGCAACCGGTGTTTCGACATCCTGCCACGCAGACAGGTCCATTTATGCTGTTGGCAAACAGGCTGAAAGGGGATAGGCTGACAAGTGTTCCAAACCTGCCAGCTGTGTTCGAAAACAGCGGCCACAATATCAGCAGGAGTTCAAGCCGTGCGCCACATCCTTTCCGCCCTTGCCGTTCTGGTGGTCTTTCTTGCTCCTGCCGTGGTCCGGGCCCAGGATCCCATGCCCCAGACGTCGAATCTGAATATTGTTCCGTTTGGTGACACCGAATACTGGACCCTTAAGGCCGTCCATTCCAGAAACAGCAATCTGAAACTGATCTGCACCATGACCAGCAAGCAGGCCGATGGCCAGAGCATCACCATGACCTGGGACGGAAAATCCGTAATGATGACAGTCTCCCGCCGGGTCCAGCCCCGCAGTGTGAACGTGACAGTCTCTTCCCAGGGTCAGCAGCTGGCCAGCGGCGGCGCCACAGTTTCCTCGCTGCAGGTTATCAGGGACATAACCATTCCTGGTCCGGATCCCCTGTCCACCCTTCGTGACAGGAATGTCATGGATCTGACAGTTGCCGGCGAAAATCAGCCTCTTCAGCTTGTCCTGAGCGGCATGGGGCCGGCTACAGACCGGCTGCGGGAGTGCATGCAATAGGCGTGCGGACAATCAAACGGATAATGGCCATCTGACCTCGGCTTTCCGGACTTC
>JALYJY010000128.1 GCA_030775045.1 Pseudomonadota bacterium
GCAGTACACAATCCGGTACAGCAAAAACCACACAAGATCAGCCGGATTGGCCCAAAGCTTGTGACGGGTGGGTGAACCTGAAGATTTGATAAACTTTTTATCTCCATTAAAATAAAATGAGAAGATTATTCCATCTCCATTAAGTGGTATAATTTCTGTATTATGTGGCTTATAATAAAAGCCGTAATGTAAATAACCCGCCGTTTCAGATTCTTTATATTTTTCTTCTTCTGCGGAATAATAGAGAAAATGCCCAACGCTGTTTTTAAAATCTTCTATACTCAGCCAATCCGCCAGCAATCTGATATCTTTGGGTGTAGGCTGTGCTTCCATAATCCTGGCATCGCGCTCATGGCGGATGGACTGTCTTGTCTCCCCCCAGTTCTGCATTTTGGCCCAGGCGAGGAAGTTTTCGTCGGGGGCGTGTGACATAAAACGGGCCTGGACCAGGCGCCCCCGCCGGTGCTGGATCTCTACCACCCACGTGATCCGCGGCAGGCTGGACGGGGCGGGATTCTTCCGGTACAGGGAATGTGTAATCTCTCCTGTGATCTGGCTCAGCCAGTAAGCCCAATTGGGACTGATGGACGGATAGTCCAGCGTGTTGAACTCGTTCTTTTCGTCCGCATACCCGTCCATGAACGCCAGCACATCGCGGATGTCGCTGCCTTTGGGGAAGGCCTGGTTGAAATAGATATGGACGAATGAATCCCCTCTGTCCGGCAGCGTCAGGATTTTGGCCAGCTCCGCCTGCGAAGGTTTATCCCGGAAAACCAGCCGGGCCTCACAGTTCGCCCACGCCAGAACAGCAATGGCCGCCACCAGAACCACCACCCTGCCGCAATCACTCAGACCGGCCCACCGCCGTCTCCACTCCGCCATCCACCGGCTCATTGACACTCCAGACTCAACGGTATGAATCACGATGCGTTACCAGAATAAACAAAAAATCTCACTCTGCAAGGGGGGCGAAAGAACTTTACGCACTGATCGCCATTATAGCCGGAAAATACTTTTATACAACTAGTGGTTGTATTGCGGGGGTTGCATCTTCTACGTCCAGGGGGAGCAGGGCTTTCAGGCCATGTAATGCCCGCCATTGACTGAAAAGGTGGCGCCGGTCATAAAGCCGGCTTCGTCGCGGACCAGAAACGCAGCCATATCCGCAATTTCTGACACTGTGCCCAGGCGTCCGACCGGGATTTCCTTCCGGATGTTTTCCAGAATCGCCGGGTCCATCTCCCGCGTCATTTCGGTGTCGGTATATCCGGGGCAGATGCAGTTGACGGTGATTCCCTTGCTGGCGTTTTCCAGCGCCAGCGCCCTGGAAAAGCCGATCATGCCGGCCTTGGCGGCGCAATAGTTTGTTTGCCCCATCTGGCCTTTCTGTCCGTTGATCGAGCTGATGTTGACAATGCGGCCAAAGCCCCTCTGGCGCATGTCGGGAACCACAGCCCGGCACACATTGAAACAGGATGTCAGGTTGACATGAATGACGCTGTGCCACTGGTCCAGGGTCATCTTGTGGAGGAAACTGTCCCGTGTGATCCCGGCGTTATTCACCACGATATCCACGGGACCGAGTTTTGCGGCGATTCCGGCCATACCGTCCTGGACCGCCTGGAAATCAGACACATCAAATTTGAAACAGTCGATGCCTGTTTTTTTCTGAAAGGCTTCGGCCACGCCGCCGTTGCCGATATAGTTTGCGGCGACCGTATAGCCATCAGCTTTCAGCTTTATGGCGATGGCGGCTCCGATTCCCCGGGTTGCCCCTGTCACAACAGCCAGACGCGGCATGGTTTTTCCTCCTGTCTCAGTCCCGGGCCACGCACAGGGCAATGCCCATGCCGCCGCCGATGCACAGGGTGGCCAGTCCCTTTCTGGCCTGGCGGCGCTGCATTTCGTACAGAAGGGTAGTCAGGATCCTTGCCCCGGAAGCACCGATGGGGTGACCTAGGGCAATGGCGCCACCATTCACATTGACAATATCGGGGTTCCAGCCCATCTCGTGATTGACCACAAGGGCCTGGACGGCAAAGGCCTCGTTGGACTCCACCAGATCCAGATCTTTCACATTCCAGTCCGCCCGCTGCAGGGCCATACGGCTGGCGGAGATGGGGCCTGTGCCCATGAGGGCCGGATCAACGCCGGTGGTGGCCCAGGACACGATGCGGACCAGTGGCTGGATCTTCCTCTGTGCTGCTTCGGTCGCGGTCATCAGCACAACGGCAGCGGCTCCGTCATTGATGCCGGAGGAATTTCCGGCCGTCACGGTTCCGTCTTTCAGAAAGGCCGGACGCAGCTTCTGCAGGGATTCAAGCGTGGCGCCATGACGCGGATATTCATCCTGGGTGATGACCTGATCACCCTTTCGGCCAGGAATTGTTACAGGAACGATCTCGTCGGTGAATTTCCCGGCTTTTTGCGCGGCCTCTGCCCTGTACTGGCTTTTCAGGGTGTATTCATCCTGCTCTTCCCGACTGATACCCCATTTGCGGGCGAGATTTTCGGCCGTATGACCCATGTGATAGCCGTAAAAGGCGTCCAGAAGGCCATCCTTGAGCATGGTATCCGTCATCTCCGCATTGCCCATTTTCAGGCCGCTGCGCAGGTGGAGGCAGTGGGGGGCCTGGCTCATGCTTTCCTGCCCGCCGGCCAGGACAATGGTGCTTTCCCCTAGGGTGATGGCCTTTGCGCCCTCCGCTACGGCCCGCAGGCCAGAGCCGCACATCTGGTTGAGGGTCCACGCAGGGCTGTCCGCTGGAACGCCTGCCGCGATGGCAGCCTGCCGGGCCGGGTTCTGGCCGGCCCCGGCGGTCAGGATCTGGCCCATGATGACCTGGGAAAGCTCGTCAGGACTGACACCGGCCCGCTGCAGGGCTTCTTTCATAGCCACAGCACCCAGCGCATGGGCGGGCAGGGGAGAGAGGAAGCCGTTAAGGGAACCCACAGGGGTCCGCGCGGCGCTGGCGATGACGATGTCGTTGCTTGTCATGGCGGCAGCTTGGATGTTCCCCGGGCGGGACTCAAGGCCCCCTGCGGGAGAAGGCCGCGGAAAATCCGGATAACCCCAGCCCCCTTGCATAACCTTAACCGGGATGGCCAACTGCTGCGTTTCTGCAGTACTCAAATCCTCACGTACCAAAGTGTACGCTCCGGTTTTGCGCTCCTCGTTCCTTGCATTTGCCTCATCCCGGCAGGTTCTGCAAGGGGGCTTCCGTCAGCTCCGGGACTGCCGGATGATCTCCCGTTGGGCCCTTGGGGATTTCTGCGGACCCGGTTGCCGGGTCCGGTGGACCAGCGACAGGATGCGGGCCAGCGTGTCGGGCAGGTCTTTCCGCGGCACTACCAGATCCACCATGCCGTGCTCCAGCAGGTATTCCGAGCGCTGGAAGCCTTCAGGCAGGGTTTCGCGGATTGTGCTCTCGATCACGCGGGCGCCTGCAAAGCCGATCTGGGCGCCAGGTTCGGCCACATGGATATCCCCCAGCATGGCAAAGCTGGCCGTCACACCGCCCGTGGTCGGGTCGGACAGCAGCACGATATAAGGCAGGCCGGCCTCTTTCACGAGGTTCACAGCGATGACAGTCCGGGGCATCTGCATCAGGGACAGGATCCCCTCCTGCATCCGCGCAC
>JALYJY010000129.1 GCA_030775045.1 Pseudomonadota bacterium
GTTCACCCAGGCCCTGCGCTCCATCGGGGAGCCGTTGGTCAGCAAGCCGCTGAAGGACATTTCGGTCGGCCAGCTTCTGGTGCACCTGTTCGCAGTGACGGAACAGTTCCGCATGGAAACCCAGCCCCAGCTGCTGCTTCTGCAGAAAAGCATGCTGATGGCCGAGGGGATTGGCCGGATCCTGAACCCGCGGGTCAACATGTGGGACATGGCGCGGGAGCCGATCGAGGACTGGATGCGCGCCAACCGCGGCCCCGCCGCCCGCGCCCGGGACCATGTAAAGGATCTGGCGGACTCCCTGTCGCGCCTTCCCTGCCTGGTGCGGGAGACGGAAAAATCCCTGCTGCTGTGGCAGAGGCAGAACAGAGACCTGCACTGCCACGGCGAGCCATCAAAACGGCAGAAAAGGCGATGGCTTGTCGTGGCCGGGATCTGTGCCTTGGTCGGTTCAGCAGGAGCCGCTGTTGTCCTGACGATCGTTGGCCTCGCCCTGCCCCTGGTTCTGTCCTGACATTCCCTGTTCCTGGAGGATCCGGCGCACCTCGCGCTGGATGATGCTGTCCACCAGGGGGCGCAGGTTGGTCGCCATCCATTCTTTCAGAAGGGGCCGCAAGGCCTCGATGGCCACAGCTTCCAGTGATGTGCCAGGCTTTGTCGCCGCCGCTGCAGGCTTTGGAGTTGCTGCGGGCCGGGACGGCTGTCGCAGCGGGGGAGCGGTCGCAGTGGCCGGCGCAGGCGCGGCAGCGGCAGCCGGTGCGGCAGGCTGAGGGGTCTGCATCCTGTCCCGCAGAAACGAGAAAATGCCGGGAGGATTGCCCGGAATGGGGGCTGAGGACTGTGGATGCTGCCGGGCGCGGGCAGCAGGATTATCCCTGACCGGATTGGGCCGCAGGGACGGCTGATCCTGGGAGTCAGAGGCGGATACCCTGGCCAGCGCCTGGCGCAGTCTCTGGATATCCCCGTCTTCGCGGGATATTTCCGGGTCAGTATACGGGGCCGGCGCCACAGCAGGAGCTGCCGGCTGTGGCTCCTCGTCCTCTGTCATGATACGGCGGATAGAAGCCAGGATATCCTCCATGGCGATCCCGTCACTGGCCGGACCCTCCTCCGGATCCGCAATGTCCGCACGCAGGGGCCTAAGGGTCTTTCCGGTCATCGTACTCCTCCACACCTGTTCCCCACCAGGCATCACGCACTTCCCTGTAGTGGGCTTCCGGATCGTATGGGGTGACCGGCAGGCCCAGATTCTGCGCCGTCAGACCACCCACCGCGGCCAGAAGCTGGTACGAGGCCACAACCTCGTTGCGCTGGGCCTGCACCAGGGCAACCCGGGCATTCAGGACTTCCTGTTCCGCATCCAGCACGTCCAGTGTTGTGCGGGTACCGACCTTGGATTCCTCGCGCGTGCCTTCCAGTGCCGTCGAGGCCGCCCGGATCTGGGCCTGTCTGGATTTCAGCTCGGCCTGCGCGGTGGTCAGGGCCGTCCAGGCCCGGATGGCGTTCTCCCTGGCAGTGCGGCGGAGATCCTCGATCTCGATGCGGCGCTGGTTGGCCGTGTGCTTGGCTTCCCGGACACGGGAAGTAACGCTGCCCGCCTCGTACAGGGGAATGCGGACCTGGGCCAGGATGGTAGCGCTGTCCACCTGGTCAGACGTGGAGCCGGACCCGGAATCCCAGTCCCGGCCCAGACGGCCCTGGAGGCTGGCCTCGGGCAGGAGTTCGCCGCGCACGGTGTCCACTGTGTTATGGGACGCCCTTTCGGTATAGACGGCGCTGACCACCGCCGGGTTCCGGTCCTGGGCCAAGGTGATGGCCTCGTCCAGCGAGGACGGCAGGGGCAGTCTGACCTCCGGCTTTTTCAGCTCCCCCGGGGACAGGCCGAAAACCCGCATGAACGTGGCCCGGCTGGCTTCCAGAATACCTTCAACCGCGATCCGGTCCGATGTGGCACGTGCCAGGCGGGACTGGGCCTGGCTGACGTCCGTGCGCGTGGCCACGCCCACCTCGAAACGGTCCCGGTCAGCGCCGTACTGGCGGCGCAGCACCTGTTCGTTGCTGACGTTCAGGGACACAACGGCCTGGTCGCGGACAACGTCCATCCATGCGGTCACCCCGGACAGCAGGACGTCCTGTTCTGTGGACAGCAGGGACGCCCGCTGGGCCATGATCTGGTTTTCCGCCCGGCTGACCGATGAAACTGTCCGCCCGCCCCGGTACAGGGGCTGGGTCACCGTCAAGGCGACAGAGGCAGGGGTCAGGGTGTCGCTGCCCCCCTCCTCCCGGTCGACATGGCTTTTGCCGATGTCCCCGGTAGCGTCGATAAGAGGGCGGTATCCGGACAGGGCCTGGGGCGCCTGCTCATCCACGGCCTTCAGCCTGGTCCGGGCAGCATCCAGCACAGGGCTGGTCTGCCAGACCTGGACCAGCGCCTCCTCGAACGTCTGGGCCCGGGCAGGGCCTGCCGCTGCCAGCAGGACTACCAGAAGAGACAGGATTGCGGTGCGGGAAAATCGGGCCATCAGTACGTACTCATGTTCGGGTCAATCCGGCGGGCCCAGGCGTCGATGCCGCCCTCAAGGTTCCGGACCTGGCTGTAGCCCTGTGACAGCAGCCACGCAACGGCCCGGCCGCTGCGGCCACCATGGTGACAATGGATGACGACGGGGCGGTCCTTCGGAATCTCGCTGAAACGCTGTGGCAGGGATCCCAGGGGAATGTGCAGCGCCCCGGGAAGACTGCAGACAGCGACCTCGCCGGCCTCGCGCACATCCACCAGGACAGGCGGAGTGCCGGCTTGCATCTGCCTGTGCAGGGTCTGGACGTCCATGACGGGAATACTGTCGCCGGTCATCAGAACTCAAACTCCGCGGGTTTTTCAAAGCCGGGCAGCAGGGGGGTGCCCGCATCAAAGAGGACAATATCCGATATGGTGGTCCCGGTACGCCGGAACAAGCAGGCCCGGCCTGTCTGCCCCCCGGACAGCACAACCGTCACAAGCCGCCCGCCGTCAGCCAGCTGGACGGACAGGGCCTGTGGAACCTGCTCCACGGCACCATTCACCAGGATCACATCGTACGGCGCCCCGTCAGGAGAGCCTTGTGTCATGTCGCCCTGCATCACAGCAGTATTGGGACAGGACAGCTGTTTCAGGGCGGTTTCCGCCTGGCGGGCCAGCGCCGCATCGGCCTCCAGCAGCGTCACGTGGCGGGCCAGCCGGGAGAGGATCGCCGTGGAATATCCCGTGGCTCCGCCCACATCCAGAACCCGGCATGCCGGCGTTATACCCGCTGCCTCGATCATCCGGGCCAGAACCATGGGCTCCATCAGCCACCGGTCTGAACCCAGAGGAAGGTCGTCGTCCATATAGGCCAACCCCTTCAGGGCTGCGGGCACGAACATCTCGCGCGGGATCTGCTCCATGGCGCGGACCAGAGCCGCGTCCTGCACCCTGTTGGGGCGCAGCTGGTTCTCGACCATGTTCTGGCGGGCTATGGCGGCAGCGCTCATGGAAACCGGTGTCCCCTGACAGGAAAAACCTGACAGAATCTATAT
>JALYJY010000130.1 GCA_030775045.1 Pseudomonadota bacterium
ATCCTACACAGGCCGAGCTGCTGAATTTCATTGGTGCATCCGAAGGGCGGTATCAGTGGATCTATACGGACGGAAACTATATCCCTACCGTGGGTGTGGGAACGGCGCTTGTTGTCAACCGGGGAACTTCACAAAATCCTGATTGGCAGCCGCGGCCCGATGAATTCCTGACAGATTTTTTCAGGGCCATGGGAATCGCGCTGACTGAAACGGCTTTAGATGATCTAAGACGAAATCTGACTGGAGCCGCCGGCAGAATTGGTACGCCAAACGACGATGAGAATGCCAACACCTTCCCCCGCAGCAGTCCCGGTATCCCGAATGATGGCCGTCGCTTCGACAACGATCCCTCCGGAGCCCCACTGGGAATTTATGCGGTGAATGCGGAGGCGGTGAATGACGGGTTTTTCTGGCATCTCAATTATGAGACGGCAGCGCTGTTTCAAAGCTGGGGCGGCACGCGTATGGCTGATGTACCGAATTCAGAGCGTGTGCAGGAAGCCACAACCCTGTGGAACGGGCTGACAGCTGAGCAGAAGGCTTTTACAGGTGGAGCCATCTGGACAGACCTGTCACAGGCGCAACGCAATGCGTCCGGCGGCACCAGCTGGGCCGAGCTGACAGAAGCCCTGCAGCTGCAGATCGCCACGGGCCAGTGGGACCAGATGTCTTCTTCAGACAAAAGAGTGGCCCAGAACAAGGTCGCGGGCGGTGAGGTATGGGACACCCTGACCACGGGCCAGAAAACCGCTCTCACATCCCTGTGGTGGAACGGACGAGGCCTTCTTCTTGGGGATTGTCGCAATGAGGTCTTTGCTGCCGTCGACGACTGGAAAGCCGCCGATGCCGCCGAAAACGAAGACCAGGAAGCTGCGCTGGTGCATTCAGCCCGAAACCATGAACTGAATGCCTGGTTCGAGATTACATACAACACCAACCTCACCCGCATAAACGGCGTTCCCGTCACTTTCCCCGACGGGGATCTGGTGCGTTCGGCCGGCGTCCATAACCGCCGGATGGGGGAAGGTGACATGTTTGGCCTGTACGGCGCCCGTGACGCCGAAGGCAACAGCATCGTCAGTGATATGGACGATGCCAGACAGGTCATCGCTTTCCTGAACACAAAGAAAGTCTGGATCAGGAACTACCTGTCTGATGTACGGTCACAGAATGCCAATGGTACTTTTGACATGGGCAATGAAAATCCCGCCGGCTATGACGCTGCGGGAGAACTTGAAAAGCTGCGCGCCCATTTCTGGCCCGGTCTGGATTTCCTGTTGCAGGCCGGTCAGGAAAACCCTGCCGACTGGCGGCGGGAAGACCTGTTCCAGTCTGATACCAGCGCCAATACCTGGGCACCGACAGTGGATGATCTTTTCCACCGGGGTCCGGGCCTGACCCCAACTGTCCTGACGGTTTATGACAGTCACCTGCGCAACCTGGTGTTAGGCTTCGACGGGGACGACATCATCGACGCCGGTGCGGACAGGGATACAGTCTATGGTGGCGATGGCAATGATCAGGTATCTGGTGGAACAGGCAACGACACTCTGTACGGAGAAGACGGGGACGATATCCTCTACGGAAACGACGATAATGATCTTCTGGACGGCGGATATGGCAACGACACCCTGCGTGGGGGTGAGGGCCACGACATCCTGCTGGGTGGAAACGGAAATGATATCCTGGAAGGCGGCGCGGGGAATGACGTTCTGCTGGGCGGAAACGGTGACGACATATTGTACGGTGAGGAAGGGGACGACGTTCTGGCCGGCGGGATGTATGGCAGCGACACGCTGAATGGTGGTGAGGGGAACGATATCTACCAGATCGATCTGTACAGCCGGGGCACAGCGACCATCACGGACAGCAGCGGGTACGACACGGTGGCGGCGGGTCTGTATTCGATCCAGGATGGTGTTGCGCGGCAGGGTGATGACATGGTTCTGGCTGTGGGGGTGGGTGGTTCTGTCACCATCAGGAACCAGATCAGCGCCGGCACGGTCGAGCGCATCTATGACACCCTCAGCGGGCTGTACTGGAGTCCTTCGGACCTGCTTCGTCTGGCGGAGGGTGGAGCAGCGGCCAATGACAACAGGATTGAGACACAATCAGTAGTTGTGTATCGTGTCGCATAAGATTGCATTCTGGCGGCATTGATCTCCTGCACTGATATACAGATGGATGGGTAATTTTTCAGGTGGAACAGCAGTGATGAAACGTCTGGTCTTGGGTCTGTTTATCGTTCTGGCGGCTGCCGGAGCAGGAGTGCTCGGGTTCAGGGTATGGCAAGCCTGGCCGACCGCCACAGAAGAAAGTTTTGACCCACAGGGTATTCTCTCGCGCTGGGCTCCCATCTACCAGGTTACGGACGACCCCACGCTGGTTGAAGTCTATCTTGCCGGGCGCAAATTTGCCTTCCCCAGAAACATGATTATCCGGATGCCGGACAGGGAAACGGCGCTGAATCCAAAAGCTTATAATTCTGTCACCATGCGTCTTGTCCTTCCTGATTTTGAAGGACTGAATGCAAAAACAAAAGACTGTTATATGAAAAAACCAAAGGAGTGTATTGATGTTGTGCACATGTTCCTTGATGGACCAACATCAAAATTCAATTCTCCGGAACGTATCTACAATGTCTATTTAAAAGAAACCAAATCGTGGAAAAAAAATCGGGCAAGAAAAAACAGGTATGATCAGACAGTCTATCAGTCTGTAGGTGATGGGACAGATTGGCTGCATGTGGGTTATATGCCGGATGGTGAGCTTGTTATGTGGGACTGTGCCCAGTGGCTCCCCAAAATTCAGCCTGATGAATATTCTTTATGCCAGATCAAAACAGGATTCATCGACAAGAAAATCCAGTTTTCATATCAGATCTTCTACAAACATCTACCGGATTGGCAGAATATTCATTCCGGTGTCCGGAAGATGATCCTGTCCTATGAACAATCTGTACCTGCAGCAAATGATAACCAAGAAGGACGGCCATGAAACGTCTGACCATAAGCTTATCCCTGGTTGTGCTGTTTGCAGCTATTGCTGGTGCAGCATTCTATGGATCAAGGATAAAACACGAAGAGCGGTTCTTTCCGAAAACCTATCTTCGATCACTCTTCCCTGTTTATCACGTCACAGATGATCCCACGCCCGTGGAGGTCTATCTCGCTGGACGCAAATTTGCGTTCCCGAAAAATATGATTATTGATCCGCCGAATCCTGAAACAGCAATGAACCCCAGATCATATAACGAACTTTTTTTAAGAGTTATCTTGCCTGATTTTGAGGGACTGAATGCAAAAACAAAAAACTGCTATATGCAAAAGCCTAAGGAGTGCGTTGATATCGTGAAAATTTATATAAATTGGGGTGAAAAACAGATTTCTCCAGAAGAAATTTATACTCTGACCATAGACCAGCCTAACTGGAAAAAAAATGAAAAGTATAAAGATAAGAACGGACTAATCGTCTATCCCTCCATTGGAAATCATGGTTATTGGCTGCATGTAGGTT
>JALYJY010000131.1 GCA_030775045.1 Pseudomonadota bacterium
GGTCGGGCCTGCGGAGCAGGGCCGGGTGAGGGGTCGCAGGGGAGAGTCTTCGTCAATACCCCTCACCCGGCCCACTTCCGCGTTGCTTCAGTGTGTCGACCTCTCCCTCAGAGGGAGAGGTAAGAGGTGTCCCCGCCAGAACCGCATCCAGAAGGCCGGAAGCGCCGAAGCGGAAGGTGGCGGGAGTGACCCAGCCGGTTCCCATAACCCTGTCGGCCAGCGCCAGGTAAGCCTGCGCTGTATCCGCATCCCGCACGCCGCCCGAGGCCTTGAAGCCCACGCGGCGGCCCGCGTTGCGGCAGGCTTCCAGCATCACTTCGGCGGCGTCCAGGGTTGCGCCCGGCTGGCGCTTTCCGGTGGAGGTTTTCAGGAAATCTGTGCCGCAGTCCACGGCCAGGCGGCAGGCGTCTGCCAGCTTTGCCCGCTCCGGAAACGCGCCGGATTCCAGGATCACTTTCAGGACAGCGCCGCCGCAGGCCTGGCGGGCGGCTTTCAGCACGTCCCGGGCCAGATCGGCGTGGCCGTCCAGGAACGCGCCATAAGGCAGGACCACGTCCACCTCATCCGCGCCGTCATGAAGGGCAGCATGGGCCTCTTCCGCAATGGCGGCGGCACAGGCTTCACCCGCCGGGAAATTGGCCACGGTGGCCACGCGCACGCCCGTTCCGGCCAGGCTTTTTTTCGCCAGTGCTACAAAGCGCGGATACACGCACACGGCGGCCACTGCGCCCAGCCGCGTCACAGCCTTGTGGCACAGGGCGCTGATGGAGGCGTCTGTATCGGTCTCGTTCAGGCTGGTCAGGTCCAGCAGGGACAGGATGCGCCGGCCCTCCCGCGTCACGCGGGAACCTTGCGCGTGACCTCGACCAGTGTACGAACCGCGTCCACCGACTTGTCGAACATGGCTTTTTCTTCAGTGTTGAGCTGGATTTCCAGGATCTTTTCAACCCCGGCCGCGCCGATGATCACGGGCACGCCTACGTACAGGCCCTTCACGCCGTACTGGCCGTCCAGCATGGCCGCGCAGGGCAGCAGGCGCTTCTGGTCCTTCAGGAAGCTTTCTGCCATGGCCAGCGCGCTGGCGGCCGGGGCGTGATACGCCGACCCTGTTTTCAGCAGGCCGACGATTTCTGCCCCGCCATCCCGGGTGCGCTGGACGATGGCGTCCAGTTTCTGCTGGGTCGTCCAGCCCATTTTGACCAGGTCGGGCAGGGGAATGCCGCCCACGGTGGAATAGCGCACCAGCGGCACCATGGTGTCGCCATGGCCGCCCAGAACGAAGGCGGTGACATCCTCGACCGACACACTGAATTCTTCCGACAGGAACAGACGGAAGCGGGCGGAGTCCAGAACCCCGGCCATGCCCACGACCTTTTTCGGGTTGATGCCGGTGACTTCCTGCATCAGGCCCACCATGGCGTCCAGCGGGTTGGTGATGACAATGACGAATGCGTCCGGCGCATGGGTTTTGATCTGCTGGCCCACGGCGCGGATGATCTTCGCGTTGATGCCCACCAGGTCGTCGCGGCTCATGCCCGGCTTGCGCGGCACGCCGGCGGTGACGATGACCACGTCAGCCCCTGCAATATCCTTGTAGTCCGACGTGCCAGACAGGCGCGCGTTATACCCTTCCACAGGGGCGGTCTGGGCAATGTCCAGCGCCTTGCCTTTGGCCAGGCCTTCTGCGTCAGGGATGTCCAGCAGGACCACGTCGCCCAGCTCCCGCTGGCTGGCCATGAGGGCCAGCATGCCGCCGATCTGGCCGGCTCCGATCACTGCGATTTTCCTGCGCGTCCTGATGGCCATGCTCATGGATTTTCCCCCGGATGAGATCATATGGAACCTGTCCGGAAATACTCCGATTCCGGCCGGCGGGCAAGGGCCCTCAGCGGCGGGCCATGCGGGCCAGCTGGTGCAGGGTGCGGCTGCACAGGGCCGTGTCGGGCAGGCCCGTGCGCTTGCAGTCGGCCTCGCACTCCAGCAGGGTTTTCAGCGCTGCGGACAGCCTGTCCGGGGTCCAGCGGCGCACCTGGGCAGAAAAGCGGCCCTTGTTCTTGAAAAACAGCGGTGGCTTCAGGCGGGCCAGTGCGGTGTCGAGCGGGGTACCTGTGGCGGTGAGGCCTGCGACCAGGTGCAGGCGGTCGAAGTGCCGCTGGGCCATACGCAGGACGGCCACGGGGCTCTGGCCTTCGGACAGCAGGCTTTCCAGCGTGCGGTCCAGGGTGGCCGCATCGCCGTCGGCGGCGGCCCACACAGGCGTGTCCAGGCCTGTTTCCGCGCTGCCGGTGACGCACGCGCGGGCGTCTTCCAGACGCACTGTCTTTCCATCACCCATATAAAGGACAAGCTTGTCCACTTCCGAGCGTACGCGGCTGCGGTCCCCGGCCAGCGCCAGGGCCAGATACTCCAGCGCATCCTCGTCAATGGCCAGACCATGGCCGGTGACCATGGAGCGGATGGTGGTCTCCAGCCCCGACCCCTCCTCCACATAGCAGGGCAGGGCCGCGGCGATGTCCGAGGCTTCGAACAGGGCGCGCAGCTTTGACCGGGCGGGCAGATCGCCCGCCTCCACCACCAGGAGGGTATCGCCGGGGGGAGGGACCTCGAGCATCATTGCAACTGCGGCGGTCAGGCCATCGTCGGCGTCCCGCACGCGCACCAGTCGCTGTCCACCAGTCATGGACAGGGCCGCCATGCTGTCGTGCAGGATCGCCGGGTTGTCTGCGATGGTGTCAGAGGACAGGAGGTCCACCCGGAACGGGTCGGCCAGATCACCCACCACGGCTTCACCCACGGTTTTGCCGCGCTCCCGCACCAGGCCCTCGTCCGGGCCATACACCAGCACGGCGCGGACCGCAGGGTCGGGCTTGCGGGCGAAGGCATCAATGCGGTTTGCGGCGATTTTGGTCATACTTCAGGCGTTGCCCGCTTCCATGGAAAGAGTGGATCCACCAATGCCCAGCTGCGCCACGGCCCGGTCCCACTTTGTTTCCAGGTTTGTGTCGAACACCAGGTCCGGGTCGGCGGGAACGTTCAGCCAGCCGTTGGCCACGATCTCGGCCTCCAGCTGTCCCGGTCCCCAGCCGGCGTATCCCAGGGCGAACAGGCTTTTCTTCGGTCCTGTGCCGGCGGCGATCCGGTGCAGGATATCCAGGGTGGTGGTGAGGGCCAGGTCGTGGTCGATGCGCAGGGACCCTTCCGTAAGAAGGTCGGCGGTATGAAGAACGAAGCCGCGGCCTGATTCCACCGGCCCGCCGAAATTGACCAGAGGAAGGAAACCCTTGCCGCTGGCCTCAACGCCCAGATCCTTCATCAGGTTGGGAAAGCTGACGGTATCCAGCGCCCTGTTGACCACCAGGCCCATGGCGCCTTCCGCGCTGTGGCTGCACACCAGGATGACGCTGCGGGAAAAGCGGGGGTCAGCGGTAGCCGGCATGGCGACCAGAAGCTGGCCGGTCAGCCACGGGCCCTGAAGC
>JALYJY010000132.1 GCA_030775045.1 Pseudomonadota bacterium
GGATTGATGGCGTTGCCGGATCAGGTTTCCATAAAGGAAAGCTGGTGGCGGGGGAGGGATTTGAACCCCCGACCAAGGGATTATGATTCCCCTGCTCTACCCCTGAGCTACCCCGCCATATGCCTGCATGAAACCGGCAGACCGAAAGGCTGCATATAATGCGTACGGTCTGTTCATGTCAACAGGCTGGTCTTGGACCTGTGCCTATTCAGACAGCGGGATGATCCACGTGGCCTCGCGCCCCTTGGCGGCTTCCTGGACCCGCATCTGGACACGTTGTCCCGGCTCCAGAGTCATCAGGCCTGCACGGCGCAGGACATTCTTGTGAATGAAAACGTCACGCCGGGAGTCATCATCTGTGGCCGCAAAGCCGAAGCCCTTGTCGGGTTTAAACCATTTGATGGTGCCGGACATTTCCGTTTCCGGCCCGGCAGGCGCATGATCATAATCCCTGTCTTCCCGCGGGTAAAAATCCCTCTCGGGACGGCTGTCGCGGAACCGCGGACGACTGTTCCGGTCTCCACCCCTGTCCCCGCTGCCGGAGAAGCTTTCGTTGACGCCGGTGATTTCCACAATCCGTGTCACCTGCGGCCCTTTGGGACCGCTACCCACAAAACAGACCATCTCCGTGCCTTCCTGGATTGAATCCAGCCCGGCGCGGTTAAGCACCGAAATGTGCAGGAAAGCGTCGGGACCGCTGGCGGGTGCCGCAAACCCGAATCCCTTCGACAGATTGAACCACTTGACGGTGGCTGTTGTCTGGATGCCCTCATCGGCGGGCATGGCGTTCTGCTGCATGAAACGTGACAAGGAAACCTTCCCCGGGGCGACCGGCCGTGTTGATATTCAGGGCTCTTTACAGAGCCTGCCATATTCTGGACACAAAACCAGACGTTTCACAAGTCCCTTTTTTACATAAAAATACTCCACGGGGAGCTGATGCAATGACAGATTGCATGCTTTGGTGTAAAATACAGGGATAATCCTGAATGTCCGGCGTTTCCGGGTGGAGGCAAAAATGACAGGGCAAGGCACCCAGGACAGGCAGGAGGGGAGCCGTTCCCTCTCCTCCGGCAAGACCATGTCTGTCCCGGAAGGATCTGTCGTGGACATGTTTGCAGAGACCGTTGCCCGGCATGGCAGCAATATCTGTACAGAATTTCTGGGAAAAAAGCAGACGTACAGACAGATCAGCAACCAGATCGACCGGCTGGCCAGGGGGCTGCAGGGCCTTGGCATCGGCAAGGGCAGCCGCGTGGGTCTGTTTCTGCCCAACTGTCCGGCCTTTGTGGTGGCCTATTATGCCATTCTGGAAACCGGCGCGACTGTGGTCAATTTCAATCCTCTGTATGTGGAGCGGGAAATTGCGGCCCAGATCCAGGACAGCGGCCTGGATACCATGATCACGCTGGACCTGAAGGCCCTGTACAACAAGCTGGAAAACCTGCGGGGCAAAACATCGCTGAAGCGGCTGATCGTGGCGTCCATGGCCGATATGCTGCCTTTTCCGAAAAGCCTGCTGTTCCGCCTTCTGAAGCGGCGGGAGATTGCGCATATATCCCGGGACGAAAACCATCTGCGCCTGTCTGATCTGATGGCCAATGACGGACAGGTCCGGCCGGTGACCATCAATCCGAAAGAAGACGTGGCTGTTCTGCAGTACACGGGGGGAACAACAGGCGTTCCCAAGGGCGCCATGCTGACCCATACCAACCTGCGGGCCAATGCGGAACAGGCCTTTCTGATCTATACGAATGCCGAGCCGGGGAACGAGCGTATCCTGTGCGTTATTCCCTTTTTCCATGTGTTTGCCATGACGGCCGGCATGAACATGGGCATAAGGCTGGGAGCAGAAATGGTACTGCTGCCCCGGTTCGAGCTGGAAAACCTGATCCGGGCCATTGACCGGACCCGCCCCACCCTGTTTCCGGCGGTGCCCACCATCTATACGGCCATCAATCTCCATAAACGGCTGGACCGGTTTGACCTGCGCTCGATCCGGCTGTGTGTTTCCGGCGGAGCTCCCCTGCCGGTAGAGGTCAAGCTGGCCTTCGAGAAAAACACCGGAAGCCGCCTGGTGGAAGGCTATGGCCTGACTGAAGCCTCACCCGTTGTGTGCTGCAACCCGGCGGACGGGATCAACAAGACCGGTTCCATCGGTCTACCCCTGCCCGGAACCACGGTCAGTATCCGCAGTCTGGAAGACCCTCACCAGGAAGTGCCCAGGGGAGAAAAGGGGGAACTGTGCGTGAAAGGTCCCCAAGTCATGAAGGGATACTGGAACAGGCCGGAAGAGACAGAACGCGTTTTTGTGGATGGCTTTCTGCGTACTGGCGATGTGGCCCGCATCGACGAGGATGGCTATGTGTTCATCGTGGACCGCATCAAGGACGTGATCATTGCGGGCGGCTACAAGATCTGGCCCCGCAATGTAGAGGAGGCGGTCTATCTTCATTCCGCTGTGGCCGAATGTCTGGTGATCGGTGTTCCGGATACCTACCGGGGCCAGTCGGTCAAGCTTTTTGTCCGCCTGAAAGAGGGCCAGGCCCTAACGGCAGAGGCCCTGAAGGAATTCCTGCAGGACAAGCTGTCACCCATTGAAATGCCCCGGGCCGTGGAATTCCGGGACAGCCTGCCCAAAACCCTGATTGGAAAACTGGACCGCAAGGCCCTGCGCAAGGAAGAGGGGCTGGAGTAGAAGCGCCCGGTGATCCAGGTCGCTTCAGGGGGAAGGTGTTGCGGACCTTTTCAGTTCGGCTTCAAGCCACCCTGAGGCAGTTTCTGCAAAGACCCTGCGGGCAGTACTTTCCAGCGGATGGTTTTTCGGAGCCTTTCTGTAAACTTCTCTGGCCTGTACGCAGATGTTTTCCGGGTTTGCCAGTTCCTGCAGGCTTGTGGCCCATTCTGCAGTCATAAAGGAACGGTATTCCCGGGTTTTCATCCTGAGGGAAAGATCCCTGAAGAATTCAGTCCTGGATTCCGGGGTATACAGCTCATATTTCACATCCAGGAAGTGCCGGACCAGTGCACCGCAAAAACTGCCTTCCTTTCGGATCAGATATCCGTGATTGACAAAATCAATACCGTCCATGACATCGGCCAGGCACCGCTCTTTCTCGTGGATGGATATTCCGGCCAGACAGATTTCCAGCATCCCTGATGCTTTCGCGGCCAGATGGGGTGCGCCCATCTCATCGGCCATGGTTCCCGCATTGGCAAGGGCTTCAACCATTGCCCGGGGAGTCAGACGGGCCTTTTTCAGGGTTGTTGCCCAGAGTTCGACATGGGCTTCTGTATCATTCATGGCAGATACCAGGGCCATCACCATATGGGATTTTTTGCCAAGGCTGACAAACAGATCAACAAGGATAAAACCGACAAATTCCGCGAAAGAACGATGGGTTTGCTTCCTGGATTTTGCTGTCTGTTCCTGGATTTCCATACCGGCCTCGAGAGTCATATCC
>JALYJY010000133.1 GCA_030775045.1 Pseudomonadota bacterium
GCCCGAAATAAAACAACACTAACCATATGTCCGAAATCCCCATGAAAAAACCATATGCAATTGATTTAAGAAATTAGATTGCGCTACGATACTGGGAACGTTACCAGGTATTTCCATAGACAGGTCGCAACTAGTATGGAAGATTTTTTTCGTACGCTTTCTGCGCTGGAAACAGTTGATTCAATTGACTCGCTTATGGAAACCATGTCCCGTTTAATAGGAAATTTTGGCTTCAGCAGATTCACTTATGTTGATCTGTGGAACCATTCTCCGGATAAAAATAATACACCCTTCTTTAGAACTACTTTGGAGCAGAATTTTGTCACGGGCTATAATAAGGAAAACTTTTTTAGCTATGATCCCATACTCAGGCAGGCCGGTATAACAAACCGCCCCTTTGCATGGACCGGGTGTCCGGAATTCAAAAAGGCCATGCACCAGCGGGGATCAAAAACAAAAACCAGAAAAATAATGGAATTTGCGCACGATTTTGGCTTTCAGGACGGATATATAATTCCCGTACATGCGGTTAATATGAACGGCCGTAAGGTTTCTGCGCTTTTGAGCTTCTACTACGCAGAAGGCATAATTGTTGAGGACAAGAAAGCCCATTTTGCATATGGGCTTCGCATGGCTGCCTTGCTTTTCCACGAAAAGATGCTTGAACTTAGAAAAGTAGATTCTAAAGATCCTCTAAATATAGAGCTGACAGATCGTGAAAAAGACTGCCTGCTATGGGCCTGCAGAGGAAAAACCAGCGGAGAAACAGCAGATATCCTCAGCATCAGCCAAAGAACGGTAGAATTTCATTTTGAGAATATTATACGAAAGCTGAGGGTTAACAATAAGATCCATGCCATCTCCTTTTCCGTCAGCCATGGATTAATTACTCCCTGACCAGACGACCCGTGATAGCCATTGCTTAAAAAGCTCTATGGGACTCTGATTACCTGCACATGCTCTCACAGGGAACACCATCACTATCCCCGTCGAGCTGCGTCAGATTGCAGGCGGTGAGATGGTAGTGGACTTCCTCACAGGGAGACATCTGCCTGCAGGTGCGCCTGGTGCCACACGAATATCCTGAATGGCGGCTTTGAAGCATCAACCCCTACTGCCCTGCCGTTCTTCCTGTAATTCCATGGCATATCAAATGCCCCCCTGCCAGATACCTTTTTTCGCACCCTTGGCCGAATCCTCGTCAGACACATAGTCCTGTGAGTACTGCCGGTAAGCAACAGCCCAGCCATTTCTGACCAGCCATGCATTCAGATTCTTTCCGGAAACAGAGCGAACAGCGACAATTCTACCATACCGGCCACGGTCTACTGATTTACAGGCAACAAGACGCCGTCAAATTTTGGCAGCAAGGGCATTTGCCGCCTGCTGACCACACACAGCCAGCGCTTTCCCTCTTCGTCCTTACAGGCTTGCGAGCTTTCAGGGGCATCTACGCCATGAAGCCGTATCCGTTGCCCATGAATTTCAAGAGTGTCGTCATCTATCACAGAGGCAGTACCCTGTACATCTGCCAGAGCAGGAAATGCAACCAGGCAAAGAGCCAAGATCAGAAGCTTTTTCATATAAACCCATCCAAATGGAAAAGGCCGGTGCTTCAGCCGGCCTTTTCCCTTATTGCATTCTGAATTGGAGAAACAGATTCTTTCAGCCGGTAACAGCGGATGTGACAGACATCAACCTCAGCCCCCATACTAACTGCACACGTGCAGGAAAGGGACAAATGCCAGACCAGTATTGGTTTTTCTGGAAATCACTACAGGTCCGCGTCCTTCACAGCCCAGTGGTTGCATGAAAACTCAAAATTATCGGACATGTCAAGTTCTGCACGTTTCGCATGGATCATGTGGTTCCGGAGCGGCGGAACCGCAGCGTCAATGGTATATTCAAAGTCAACTTCACTTCCTGCGATGCGTGGCCTGTTGATCTGCCCGACGTATGCAATTTCGTCTCCGGTTCCCTCCTGCATGAACAGACAGGGGAGTCTTGTCAGGCAGCCCGGGTCCGGACTGCTGTTTTTCCTGAACTGCTCTGCGATGTGAGGATCTGTGTGCTCAAAAACCCTGCTGACTGATATCTTTTCCCGGCCAGTTTTCCAATCAGCAGAAAGCATTACAAGATTGAACATTTCTTACTCCAGACTGACATGCTGCATTATCATTTCTGTCCATCGACCTTGGTGCAGAATATGGCACTGTAAAAACTCCAAGGATGCTTTGGGGTGATATTAGAATATGCCGGAATATATCTGACAAGCCAGAATGACTATATATCTGCACGCCGCCAGCCCGACATCCAACGCTGTCAGTGAACGTTCTGGAATTTCTGCTATTTGCCTTCCCCAGATCGAGGTGAAAAATCCTCAGGCTTCAGGTCAATGCCCAGTTTCCAGGCTATTTCCATCAGGAAAAGCTGCTGACGGTACGGAATAAAGCCACGGGCCTTCCAGTTGGAAATGGCTGAGGGATAAACTTCCATGAGCCTGGCCAGACGCGCCTGGGTTCCAAATCGCGATATGATACGTGTAACAGGATCACTCATATACGCTTTAGTATCACCTTATGTGACTATGTCAATCACAAAATGTTACTTGCACAATGGCGCTGTAACGTTCACAATCTGTATATGATTGGAGACAAGATCAGAAAAGCACGGGAGAAGACCGGACTTACCCAGAAAGAGCTGGGCAAGGCTCTCGGCGTGCAGCCACAGACCGTGTCCCAGTGGGAAAAGAACAGGAGAAATCCTCCCTATACAGCCCTGTCCCGTATGCAAAACATCATCGGCATGAATATCGGCGAAGCCTTTGCCGGGCCAGCGCCCGCTGCTGACCTGATTTCACCCGTGAATCCTGCTGTCACAGTCAGCGCCAGAGAGCACACTGCCCCGTGGATGGGGAATCTCCATATCCGCAGGGATCTTCCAGTCAGGGGAACAGTCACGGCTGGAAGCGACGGGGGCCCTGGCTCTGCCGACAGCATCACGGAATACATTGACCGTCCGCCAGTCCTGGCGACAGCCCGGGATGCCTTTGCTGTCTGGATCCGCGGCGATGCCATGGTCCCCGCCTATTCACCGGGCGAGATTGTCTGCGTCAACCCCGGCCGTCCGGCAGTTCCGGATGACTATGTGATTGTCGAACTTCAGGATTCTCCGGACGGGCCTGGCCAGCGCCTTCTGAAAAAGTTTGTGCGGCAGACAGGATCGGAACTGGTTTTCCAGCAGCACAACCCTGCACAGGAATCGGTCCTTGACAGCGGGAAGATAAAGGCCCTGTACCGCGTCATGCGATGGAAAGAACTGATGGGCGTGTGAGCGCAGGTCAGGCAGCACAGGCCCCCATGACAGGACAGACACAGACTCCTTCCTTCCGGTCCCGGAGCCTTTACCGCTGGCTGGTGCTGTGCGCTGTTATGGTCCTGCTG
>JALYJY010000134.1 GCA_030775045.1 Pseudomonadota bacterium
TTCTTGCGCAGCCAGTCCTGGGCGGCCTCGGGGTCACCGCCGGATTCCACCAGCGCCCTTTTGCAGTCCGCCATGCCTGCGCCGGTCCTGTCGCGCAGGTCCTTGACCATGGGAGCAGTAATTTCAGCCATGTTTCCGATCCTTTGAAATATTGATATCAGGCCTTTTCAGCGCCTTCGGAATCAACAGGCTCCCCCGCCACGCTGCCGGGCACGTTTTCCATCTCGCCCAGGTCAGTGCCGGATGCGGCCATTTCAGCCTGCAGGCCGTCCAGAACAGACCCGGAGATCAGGTCGCAATAGGTATCGATGGCCCGCTGGGCATCATCGTTGCCCGGAATCGGGTAGGTGATGCCTTCAGGATCAGAATTGCTGTCCAGGATGGCAATCACAGGAATGTTCAGTTTGCGGGCTTCCTCGATGGCCAGCGATTCCTTGTTGGTATCAATTACGAACAGGATGTCGGGCAGGCCGCCCATTTCACGGATACCGCCCAGCGAGCGTTCCAGTTTTTCCCGGCCCCGCTCCATGCCGATAATTTCTTTCTTCGTCAGGCCGGACTGGCTTTCCGCCAGCTTTTCGTCCATTTCGCGCAGGCGGCGGATAGAGTTGGAAATGGTCTTCCAGTTGGTGAGCATTCCACCCAGCCACCGGTGGTTCACATAATACTGGCCGCACTTTTTCGCGGCATCGGCAATGCGGTCCTGGGCCTGTCTCTTGGTGCCCACGAACAGGACCCGCCCGCCGCTGGCGGCCACATCGCGGGCCGCCTGCATGGCGCGGTGCAGCATGGGAACGGTCTGTTCCAGATCAATGATGTGGACGCCGTTGCGCACGCCGAACAGGTACGACGCCATGGCGGGATTCCAGCGGCGGGTGTTGTGTCCGAAATGAACGCCCGCTTCCAGAAGCTGGCGCATGGAGAATGAGGGAACAGCCATTGTATGTCCTTTCCGGTTGATCCTCCGCGGGGCCTGGAATCCGGACGGACCGGACACCGGAACAGGGTTTGCTCAGAAACCCCTGCACCCGCGTGTGAAATCGCACGGCGACATGCCGTACGTGCGCCTTTCATACTGCGCCGCAGTGGCAAAAGCAAGGGGATCTGCTCTTTCCATGTTCTCCAGGGGCCTTGTGTACGCCGCCGGATTTTGGCAGACAGTGCGACAAAACTTCAGCATTGAAATATGGAGCCGTCAATGGTCATCGACAGGAAAAATGGTCTTCTCACTGCAGCATTGTTCATGACAGCAGGATGTGTCAGTACTTCCGTAACGGAAGAA
Organism: Pseudomonadota bacterium; assembly: GCA_030775045.1. Classification (NCBI taxonomy): domain Bacteria; kingdom Pseudomonadati; phylum Pseudomonadota; species Pseudomonadota bacterium. The sequence continues at coordinate 1,283 of JALYJY010000134.1, forward strand.
AGTTACCCTGATTCTGCGCCGGCCGTGACGCAGAACCTGTCTTCCCCCCGAACGTTTTTACCCAAGGAGGCGTGCCGGGGCGAAAACGACCATCGGGCCATGCCGGCTGATTTCGATTCGTATCCGGGCTGCTTTGCAGTTGCCACGCTCCAGGGTTTTGTTCTTTCTCCGCACATTTTTTTGCTGAAAGATATCCGGTGTGATGGAAAAGAGATTGCATGGACGCCTTCCTTTCCCGTTTCGCATCAGTTCGTTGTTTATTGCGACTGGATTTCTGCCAGTGTGCATGCAGGATCCGGTATCCCGCAGCCCTGACAGCGGGATCCGCCCTTGTCCGGGGCTGTAAAAGCATTTTTATGTTGAACCGGCAGCGTCCCGGATCGTAGGGTGCGCGCAGGAAAAGGTTTAATCTTTCCGTGGTACAATATCTGATTGCAGGAGACAGTGATGGCCTTTCGTCGAATGGTTCGTAATCTGGGTGTGACAGCATGTGCGGTGGCCATGGCTGTATCTGTTGCCGGACCGGCATTGGCCGCGTCGCAGTGCCTGACCCGCGCCCAGTATGATGCCGAGCGGGCGATCCGCTATCACAACGAGCTGATGGTCGTGGCCCTGACCTGCCAGACCCGCATGCCGGAAAAGAGCCTGTTTTCGGGCTACAAGGCCTTCACCAGCCGCCACCAGACCACCCTGCGGTCCTGGGAGAAGGTTCTGACCAGCTGGCTGGGTTCCCAGTCCGCCTTTGATGATTTCAGGACCCGCATCGCCAATGAGGCGGCCAAGCGTGCGGCCCTGCAGACGCCGGAACAGTTCTGCATTGCCAATTCCGGCATGATTCCCCTGGCCATGCAGGTAGAGGGCGCCAGCCTGGCGACCTATATCTCCTCCCAGCCCCTGGCGGTGGCCAGCAGCCGTCCGCTGTGCGACGGCGAGCCAGCTGCTGATCCCACTGTCCAGGCGTCCCGATAACAGGCTTTTCTTCCGGATTCCGCTGTGCCATCACTGGCAGAAGGGATGAGTTCCCCTTCTGCACAGTGAAGGTCTCTGAATGGATATCCGTACGGTAGCTGTATCTGCGGCAGTGTTCCTGGCCAGCCTCGTCCTGACCGGCCTGTACAGGCGCTATGCCGAGGCCCGGCAGATCCTGGATATCCCCAATCACCGCAGTTCCCATTCCGTGCCCGTTCCCCGGGGCGGAGGGATTGTTTTTGCCGCCATCAGCCTGGCAGGGGCAACCCTGCTTTTTCTGGGGGATGTCCTGTCCCCCCGACTCGCGCTGGCGTTTCTGGGGGCCGGCGGCCTGATTGCCGCTGTGGGCTTTGTGGATGATATGGGGCATGTGGCCTGGCGGGTCCGTCTGGCGCTTCAGGCCGCGGCTGCACTGTGGGGGGTGCTGCTTCTGGGCGGAATGCCGGTTCTGCCTCTGGGATCGTGGATTTTCCCCCTGTCGTGGGCTGGCGTGCCTGTGGCGGTGGCGGCTGTTATATGGATGTGCAACCTGTACAATTTCATGGATGGAATCGACGGGCTGGCGGCGTCCGAGGGTTTGTTTGCCGCCCTGACGTTCAGCCTGCTTCTGGCCTGGCAGGGATATGAAGGCCTGGCCCTTCTGGCAGCCATACTGGCAGCGTCTGTCGCAGGCTTCCTGTACTGGAACCGGGCGCCCGCCCGCATCTTCATGGGCGATGCCGGGGCCACATTCCTGGGCATGATGTTCGGCCTGCTTCTGGTGGTGGCGGTCAATGCCCGGACCCTGTCCGCCTGGGCCTGCCTGATCCCCCTGGGGGTTTTCGTGGTGGACGCCACAGTAACGCTGGTCCGGCGTGCCCTGCGGAGAGAGAATCTGGCCACAGCCCACCGCACCCACGCTTTCCAGCGGCTGGCCGACCGGTGGGGCCACGGAAAGACCACCCTGTCTGTAGGGGCTGTGAATGTGTTCTGGCTGCTGCCCCTCAGCCTTCTGGCCCAGACCTTCCCGGCGTGGTCGCTGGCCATCACAGCACTGGCCCTGCTGCCCCTGCTTGCCGTGGCTTTCCTGTTGTCCGCGGGGAAAGAGGACACCAGGGCGCCAGGAAAATCAAACGGATAATGGCCATCTGACTTCGGTTTTCTGCGCTTCCGGTGCTCACGTACTGTAACGTACGCTGCG
>JALYJY010000135.1 GCA_030775045.1 Pseudomonadota bacterium
GGAGGACGCAGCCCTCCTGTTCCTGAACGGCCAGCCCATCGACGAACCCATCGTGGGCTATGGCCCCTTTGTCATGAATACGCAGGAAGAAATCCGCCAGGCCATGGAAGATTACCGGAGCGGCCAGATGGGCCAGATCGGAGAGTAGGACAGTGCCCCTGTCATCCCGACCGGAGCGAAGCGCAGTGGAGGGATCTCTTTCCATAAAGAAAGATCCTTCGACTGCGCATCCTTTCAGGATGCTTCGCTCAGGATGACATGCAAATAAAAAGGAAAGGCAACAATCAAGCCTTCTTTTTACCTTCGGCTTTTGCCTTTTTCTCGGCCGGGGCCTTCTTTTCGGCCTTTTCTGCAGGAGCAGCGGAGACCGCGGCTTTTTCAGCCTTCTTCCCCGTATCTGCCGGTGCAGCAGCAGCCCCAGAAGAGGCCCCCAGGCTGCCGAAGCGGTTCCGGAAGCGTGTGATCTGGTCGCCTTTCACGGCGTCACGGTGCTGACCGGTCCAGGCAGGATGGGATTTGGGATCAATATCCAGACGCAGGGTATCGCCTGCCTTGCCCAGCGTGCTGCGGGTCTTGAAGGACGATCCGTCGGTCATGACAACTGTGATCTCGTGATAGTCGGGATGAATGTTCTGTTTCATGGCTGCACCTGCTGGAATGAGGGGCCCTTATAGCCGGGGAAGGCCTAGAATGCAAGATACAGTCGTTCCAGATAAATTCCACATGGTTTTGTCATCCTGAAGGAGCGAAGCGACTGAAGGATCTTTTGTCGCCTGAAGAAAGATCCTTCGACTTCGCATCCTTTCAGGATGCTCTGCTCAGGATGACAGGAGCAACAAAAAACCCCTCCCGGAGGAGGGGTTTCTGCAAAAACCATATTGGCCGGTGATCAGGGAGGGGCACCGCCTGTACCGCCGCCTCCACCTCCCCCACCACCAGGGCGGGTGTTCCGGGCAATCTCGTCGAGAAGGGGCGTTTGCCGATCAGGACCGGGAGCCGGCCGTCTGGACCCCCCTGCCTGGATCAAACCCTGGGCAGCGGTCGTTGTGGCTGCAGCCCCGGCCATGGCTGTATGGGTGAAGTTCTGCAGCTCATTGGTATCTCTCCAGGACGGACCGCCAATCCACCGCAGCGAATGCTCGGGGAACAGGTCAATCAGATGGAAGCAGGCGTTGGCCACCGTATATCCCGCCACCGCATAGACGATGGTGAACATGAACTTGGCCATTGCGCTGCCGGTGCTGAACCCGCCCACCGCCGCTGTGAAGACGGGATTCAGGATCCCGATGGCTATCGAGAACATCATCATGGCCGCCACCATGCCGATAATCAGCATGATCGGGCGCAGGAACAGGTTCAGGGCATACATGTACGCCTGCCGGGCCATGGGGCCGGGCAGCCCCTCACCCTCCGTATTCATGTGCGCCAGGGCGATCAGGGGAATGGCCACCAAGCCTTCCAGCAGCATGACCAGCCACGAGATAACGCCGAAGAAAAACCTCATGACCGGAATCAGGGGCAACACATAGGACAGGGCAAACCCGGCCGCAAACCCCGTGGACATGGCCAGTGTTGCAAACCCCGTGGCGGGTGACCCCCCGGCCGTGCCGCCCGTCAGGATCACCATCGTCAGGGCTATCCCCATACCATACAGGTTCATGGTCTGCAGGGAATGCCCCAGGGTCACCATAGACGCCATGGGATTGGCGCTGCTGTAGGTAAAGAACAGCCAGCTGTTGCCATTGCCCATACCGGCCTGTTTGAACATTGCCTCGAAGAGCTTGTCCAAGAAACCTTCTGCGGCTTTCTTGAAATGCTCAAGCCAGCATTTTATATCGGCCGCACATTCAAACTGTCCGGATTCTATCATTTCCCCTATCTTGTACCCGAAATCGTAAGGCAGCAGGGCAAGCTTGGCAAGACCTGACAGGACATCCCTCCCTGTCTCGTCCAATGTTGCTGGTGCCCGGACCTTGGGTTTGTCCATAGTGGCCTTGGCAAGCGCCGAGGCTTTTCCTGCGCCGGCCACAAAATAGGTCATGGCGCGGGTCCAGCCCCGGTCGGGCGCATTCTGGGCCGCCTCCAGCTCGGCCTTCAGCTGCGCACGGGCCTGGGCATGGGCCTGGGTCATTTCCTGGCGGAATTCGTTGTTCAGTCCCTCAAGCTTTTTCAGCTCCTCGACCGCAGCCTGCTCCACAGTCGCCTCGCTGACCCTCAGGGGCGTACTGTCCTTTCGCCGGCTGGTCAGGTCGGCCGCCGCATAGGCTCCCGGTTTGAGCTTGGTGACCTTGTCCATGAAAATGCTGCGCTTGGCAGCCTTGAAATTCTGCAGAAAAGGACTGTCGCCAGGTGAAGCCTTGTCCAGTTCAATAGTACCGCATGCTGTGGGATCCTCTGTCGTTCCAAAGTACATAAACGTAGCGCCCTCACGCTCGTCGGTCCCGAAAGTAGTTTCGAGCGACTTGCCATAATTGGCGGAATTGGGAACGTTGGCGCCCTTCAGGCTGCTTCGTTTTGCGGCCAGTTCATTCTTTTTCTGCTTGACGCATTTCAGAGCCTCGAAAGCGTTCACAAGCTGGGGCTGCACGTCCGGAATGGGGGCCTGGGCTGCCTCATAGGCCATGTTGCGGGCATTCTGCGTAAACACTGCCCAGACGTTGGACCCCAGGCCGGCGCCCCAGCGGGCCACGTTCAGAATCATGTACTGGCCGGTGTTCAGTCCGCCGCCGATGGGAATCAGCAGAAGAAGGGCGAAGACCAGGCGGATGGGGGACCAGACCATGTTGTGGCGCTTGCCGAACGGCACGCCGTGGTGCGCCGTCTCGATGGTCATGGCCACCAGATAGTACAGCAGGATGATGGACGCCAGGATCAGGATCGCGGTGCTGTACATGGACAGCATCTGGCGCAGGCCCTGTTGCAGCACTCCGCCGCCCGAGGCAATCCGGGCACCGTCCGTTCCGAAAACGGTTCTTATGAACCCGAGGGAAGCATCAGCGCCGGGATCCGGCGGAACAAACAGGGAGCCGGGCGCCGCAAAGGCGCTGTTCAGGCCCATGGCCATCTTGACCAGGACAGCCGCAAGCGTAATGACAAACAGGGCCAGCCCCAGAACCACAGCCAGAAAAACAGCGGCGGGCCGTACATGGGCCTTGTCGAACTTCACATTGGACCAGGCCAGTTTCACCAGGCGGATAAAAGCGCCCCTGTCCTTGTCTTCACCTGTGATCAGGGGATGATTGCGAGGCACCAGGCCCGCATCGGCCAGGATCATGCCGATGACCTGGACAAACAGACGCAGGGTGGATGCTATGTTGCCGATGCCGCGGCCGATGCCGGGGGAAAACATGACCCCCAAGGTCTTGCGGGTTGTGGACCCTTTCGCCGGAAACAGCCTGATCATACGCCCCTCCCCGCCCCCGCCC
>JALYJY010000136.1 GCA_030775045.1 Pseudomonadota bacterium
GCTGCGAACACCGCGGCAGGCTTCCACGACCAGCAGCTGGATCACCAGATAGGCCAGATCATCCAGGCCGCCGCAGCCTTCGCTCCCACTCCCATGGGCGAAACTTCCCTGGCCGCGGCAGTGGAGGATCAGACCCTGACAAGCCTGGCTGCTCCGCACTTCAGACAGGCGGCGTGACTTTCCTTATTCAGGGGATTTTCTGTTCCGGGGCACCAGACGGGCCATGAGGGCATCGAAGTCCTTCATGGTCCTGTAGTGCAGGACAACCGATCCGCCACCCTCTTCGGTGGCATGGATGGACACGCGCAGACCCAGATACTGGCCCAGCGATTTTTCCAGTTCGGCCATGGCGGCCGGGCGGAGAGGCTGCTTTTTCGGGGTCTTCGCCGGGCCTTCCGCTGCCTGGCGGACCAGATCCTCGGTCTGCCGGACGTTCAGGTTGCGCCGGACAATGTCCCGGGCCAGCCCCACAGGATCGTCGGCGGGCACCAGGGCGCGGGCATGGCCGGCGGACAGGTCACCGGTCTGGACCAGTGACTTGACCGGCTCGGGCAGGCCCAGAAGCCGGACCATGTTGGCGATATGGCTGCGGCTTTTGCCCAGGGCTTTGGCCAGTGCCTCCTGGGTGTGGCCGAACTCGGTCATCAGACGCTGGTAGCCCTCGCCTTCTTCCAGGGGGTTCAGATCCTGCCGCTGCAGGTTTTCCACCAGCGCTGCCTCCAGCGCCGTGCGGTCGTCCATGTCCCGGACGATGACGGGCACCTCGGTCAGGCCGGCCTTGCGGGCTGCCCGCCACCGCCGTTCCCCGGCGATGATCTCGTATTTTCCGTCCGCGCCGGGCGTGCGCCGGACCAGAAGGGGCAGCAGCACGCCCTGTTCCCTGATGCTGGCGGTCAGCTGGGCCAGCGCGTCGCTGTCAAACTGGCGCCGGGGCTGATACCGGCCCGGCTCCAGAAGGTCCAGGGGCAGTATCTGCCGCTCTTCCCCCGGGCCGCCCGTCATGGCGGCCACGTCGCCGAACAGGGCGGACAGGCCGCGACCCAGGCCGCCCGGACGTTTCTGCTTTTCCTGCACTGTCATGCCGCCACCATCTTTCGCGTTTTTTCCCGTTTCAGAAGTTCCCGGGCCAGCTGGACATAGGCCTGGGCCCCGGCACTTTTCAGGTCATAGAGAATCACTGGCCGGCCGTGGGACGGGGCCTCGGAAATGCGCACGTTCCGGGGAATGACGGTTGTAAAGACAGTCTCGCCCAGCACACCGCGCACGTCGGCTTCCACCTGTTCGGACAGCCTGTTGCGCCGGTCATACATGGTCAGCACTACGCCGCAGATACCCAGCGAGGGGTTCATGGTGCGGCGGACCCGCTCGATGGTGCGGGTCAGGTGGCTCAACCCCTCCAGCGCATAGAATTCGCACTGCAGGGGCACCAGAACATCCCGGGCTGCTGTCAGGGCATTGAGGGTCAGAAGTCCCAGCGACGGCGGGCAGTCGATCAGCACATAATCCGTTCCGTCCGGCAGGTCTTCCAGCGCGCGGTCCAGAAAATACTCACGCCGGGGCTTGTCCACCAGCTCCAGCTCGGCCCCCGCCAGGTCGGGTGAGGCCGGCACAATCGACAGACCCGGCACCAGGGTCGGGCGCAGGGCGTCCGTCAGGGACAGCTCGCCGAACAGCACCTCATAGGCGCCGGATTTGCGGTCCTGGGCGGGAATATCGAGGCCGGTGGAGGCATTGCCCTGGGGATCCAGATCGAACACCACGACCTTTCTTCCGACAGCCGCCAGGGCAGTGGCCAGGTTCACGGCGGTGGTGGTCTTGCCCACGCCGCCTTTCTGGTTGGCGATGGCCAGTACGCGGACGGGGTTCTGGGGTTCAGGAAGGGGCACGGACGCACTCCTTGAGACGCAGGATCGTTCCTTCAGGGTCTGTCCGGCCGGGGAAGCGCTCGGCCTGGAAACTCCATGTTTTCCGGGCTTCGGCTTCTTCCTGTGCGGCGGTTTTGCCCTTGAGGAAAAGGCATGTTCCCTCTTGTGCCAGAAAGCGCACGGCCCAGGCAAGCAGTTCATGCAGGGGGGCCAGCGCACGGGCTGTCACCACATCGGCTGGCCCGGCAGGAATGTCCTGCGGGGCCAGATTTTCCAGTCGCCGGTTGATAACCGTGACCCGGTCCGCAATGCCGGTGATCCGGGCTGTTTCTTTCAGAAAGACACACTTGCGCGAATCGCTTTCCACCAGCGTGACCCGGGGAACGCCCAGAATGGCCAGGACCAGTCCGGGAAAGCCGGCGCCGCTGCCCATATCCAGCACATGCCGCGTTCCGGGGGGCAGCAGGGGAAACAGCTGCGCCGAATCGACGATATGCCGGTTCCATGCGTCCGGAAGGGTAGAGGCGCTGACCAGATTGATGGCCGGGTTCCACCGCTTCAGAAGATCCAGATACATTTCCAGCCGATGGAGTGTTTCACGTGAAACATCCAGGGGGGGGAGGAGGGGGGGCGTGTCAGGCATGCCAGTGAGGACCACCCCTGCTGCGCTCATCTCTTGCCCGGGCTTTCTGCTTTTGCCCCGTCCTGATCCGGCTTTTTTTCTGCGTTCTGTGAAGCATGGCCTGTACAGCTTTGTGAAGAACAAAAAGGGCCAGCAAAATACAGACTTTCGTGACTGCCCGTGTACCGGGATCGGTTTCGTGTACTCTGAAGGGCGTGCGAAGAACCAGTGCGCCGGAAACGGTCAGGCCTTCTGCTGCCGGCCCGTGGACTGCGGCGGCGAAAAAGGATGAGCTGTCAGCAGAAGGGGACAACATGGCCTGTTTCCTGTTTTTCCGGATAAACCCTGGGGGTATTTTTTGTTTTCGTCAACCGGCTTTGACCAGATCAGGCCGGTCGCGCTGTTTGATACGAAGGGCCAGAAGAACAGGAGAGCAGGAACCTGGTATCCAGGGACATGGCGTGGCTGGTGACATACAATGTGATTAAATCCCGGGAATCAGTATTCCAGGAAAGGCCGGACAGGTGGTGCATGCTTTCTTCCGGCGATGAAAAAGCAGGGCTTCTGTCTTTGCAGAACGATGCCAGATAATAATGGGCAAAAACTTCATCCAGGCGTATGAAGCCCCGGGACAGCAGGGCATCCATCGACTCTCTGGACACATGCCGGGTCATGAATACGGCCGGTCTGACGGAAGATTTTCCATCCGCCCCGGCCGGGCAGGATCTGAGCCGGGGCCAAAAGCAGAACTGGAGAAATGTGGGGTCCAGAAGCCAGACTTCCCCGCCCATCCGGAAAACAAGGGCATCATGCTTCCATATCTTTTCCGGGATAGCCGTGGCCCTGAAAAGCCCGCAGACGTCATGCAGTCCCAGCCTGTAAAAGGTCCGGCCCATGAT
>JALYJY010000137.1 GCA_030775045.1 Pseudomonadota bacterium
GCTTGACGGTCCGGGGTGCAGGCTATTATACGATCTCTTTTGGAACGACATACGCTTTTTGAAGGTACTTCCCGATGGCCAATCTGAAATCATCCAAAAAACGTGCCCGCCAGACAGTGGTCAAAACTGCTGTCAACCGCGCCAGGGTCAGCAAGATCCGCACTTCTGTAAAGAAGGTGGAGCACGCGATCCAGGAGGGTAACAAGGCCGCCGCCCAGGAAGCTTTCAGGTCAGCCCAGCCGATGCTGCAGGGCGGCGTGACCAAGGGTGTGCTGCACAAAAACACTGTGGCCCGCAAGCTGTCGCGCCTGTCTGCTGCCATCAAGGCCATGGCTGCATAAGGACCGGACGGTCCGGAATTTTTATTCCTGCAGGCACAGCGTGATCCCGGCCCTGTTCCAGGAAGGCTGGTTTTCTGTTGCTGCTGCGGGCTGGTTTGATCGGGAAAGCTGGTGAATGACCGATACCCTGGAACAGCAATGGGATCACATCTGCGCCCGGCTTCGTGACGAGCTGGGCGACAGTGTTTTCCATAGCTGGATCCAGCCCATATCCCTGATGTCCCTGGATGGGGACGAAGTCAGGATCTCGGTCCCCACCCGTTTCATGCGCGACTGGATCCGCACCCACTATGCAGACCGTATCCGGACCCTGTGGGCCGAGTCTGCGCCGCAGATCAGCGGCATAAAGATCATCGTGGCGGCCCGGGATAAAGGAAAGGCTGCTCCATCCGGCGGAGAGACGGTCAGCGCGCCGGTTGCCGGAACAGCATCCGTGCCCAGATCCCCGGACAGTCCGTCTTTCGGTGCGACCAGAAAGCTGTGGGATGCGCCGGTCCGGACCCCTGACAGGGAGGACCTGTCCGCGCCGCTGGATCCCCGTTTCACCTTCGAGAATTTCGTTGTGGGAAAATCCAACGAGCTGGCCCACGCAGCGGCCCGGCGCGTGGCTGATGCGCCCACTGTGACTTTCAACCCCCTGTTCCTGTATGGCGGAGTGGGACTGGGTAAAACCCATCTGATGCATGCCATTGCCTGGCAGATCCGGCGCAATAACAGCGCTCGCCGCGTCATCTACCTGTCCGCGGAAAAGTTCATGTACAGCTTCATCCGGGCGCTGCGGTACAAGGATACCATGGCCTTCAAGGAGCAGTTCCGCTCGGTCGATGTCCTGATGATCGACGACGTGCAGTTCATCGGCGGCAAGGAAAACACGTCGGACGAGTTTTTCCACACTTTCAACGCGCTGGTAGACCAGAACCGGCAGGTGATTATATCTGCGGACAAGTCCCCTTCGGATCTGGAGGGGATGGAGGACCGCCTGAAATCCCGCCTGGGCTGGGGCCTGGTGGCGGACATTCATCCCACAACGTACGAGCTGCGCCTCGGGATCCTGCAGTCCAAGGCCGAAATGCTCAAGGTTCAGGTTCCGGAAAAGGTCCTGGAGTTCCTGGCCCACAGGATCACGTCCAACGTGCGCGAGCTGGAAGGCGCCCTGAACCGGATTGTGGCCCACACCTCACTGGTAGGTCATGCCATTACGCTGGAGACGACCCAGGAGGCGTTGCACGACCTGCTGCGGGCCAATGACCGCCGTGTAACGGTCGAGGAAATCCAGAAGAAAGTGGCTGAGCACTACAACATCCGGCTGGCCGACATGGCGTCCGAGCGCCGTTCGCGGTCTGTGGCCCGCCCACGCCAGGTGGCCATGTATCTGGCCAAGCATTTGACCACCCGCTCCCTGCCCGACATTGGCCGCAAATTCGGGGGCAGGGATCACACAACAGTCATGCACGCCGTGCGCAAGGTGGAAGAGCTTCGGGCAGGGGACCGCACGTTCAGCGAAGATGTGGAGCTCTTGCGGCGGATGCTTGAAAGCTGAATGTTTTGACTGCAGAAAACGGAAAGAAAAATTGTTTGTTATCCTGAGGGGCCCGTCTGCTGAAGCCCTGGCGAAGGTAGCAGCGAAAGAACTTGCTCTTCGAAAGGAAAGATCCTTCAGTCGCATTGCTCCTTCAGATGACAGAAGGGATCGGGACAGGATAAATGACCCTCTGCATCGCATTCAGAATTCACCATACGCAGAGTCACCGCGGAAACGGTAGAAGCAGCATGGGGACTGCTGAAAGGTCTGGTGGAGGAACAGAATGCTGGCAGATGGTTCACGGCAGATTTTGGGACGTTCAGGCAGTATGTCCTGTCCGGCGATCCCGATATGAAGGACACTGTGCTGCTGGCCTTTCCGGAACAGGGAGGCGAGCCGGCCGGACTGGTGTCATTTTACTATCGCTTTTCCTTTTACCGGACCAGGCCAATCCTGAGCATGCGCAGCCTGTTTGTGGCCCCTGCGTTCCGTGGCCGGAAAGTGGGGCAGCTGCTGGTCCGGGACGTGATGCGCCGTGGCCTGGACAAAGGCTGCTGCGGCATGGGGTGGGACATTTTCCCGGACAATGAGGGCGCGACCCGGTTCTATGACCGTCTGGGCCTGAAACCCGATGCGGATCGGTTTGTCCACTACTGGGCGGATGAGACGCAGATGAAAGAGTTTGTGTCGGGGGCCTGATCCCCTTCAATGTGCCGAATCCCAGGTGGGGCCGATGCCAGAGTCGGCCACCAGGGGGACGGAGAGGGAGGCAGCGGCCTCCATGACCGCGCGGGTGACGGCGGCGGTTTCTTCGGCCTGCGCTTCCGGCGCTTCCAGCACCAGTTCGTCGTGCACCTGCAGGATCAGGCGCGCTTTCAGGCCCGTCTTTTCCAGGGCCGGGGGCAGGCGGACCATGGCTTTCTTGATGATGTCGGCTGCGGTGCCCTGCAGCGGGGCGTTGATGGCCTGGCGCTCGAACGCCGCGCGGCGTGATCCGTTGCGGTCGTTGATGCCTGGGATGTGGCACCGGCGCCCGAACAGGGTTTTCACATAGCCGTGCTCGCGGCAGAAAGCTTTGGTCTGCTCGATGTACTGGGCCATTTCGGGATAACGTTCCAGATAGCGTTTCACGAATGCGTTGGCCTCGCCCACCGGAATGCCCAGCTGGCGCGCCAGGCCGTGGCCGCTCATGCCGTAGAGAATCCCGAAGTTGATGGCCTTGGCGTTGCGCCGGATCTCGGGCGTCATCTGGTCCAAGGGAACGCCAAAGACCCGGCTGGCCGTGGCGGCATGAATGTCCAGCCCCTGATGGAAAGCCTCGCGCAGGCTGTGGATATCCGCCATGTGGGCAGCCAGGCGCAGCTCGATCTGGGAATAGTCGGCGCTGATCAGCACATTGCCCGGCCCGGCGATGAAGGCCTTGCGGATCTGGCGGCCGGTTTCCGTGCGGATCGGGATGTTCTGAAGGTTCGGATCGGATGAGGCCAGACGGCCGGTCGAGGC
>JALYJY010000138.1 GCA_030775045.1 Pseudomonadota bacterium
GGCTGGTCCGTACGGACAAAGGTAATCCCCGTTCCGGGCGCCGCGGGACGCAGCTTCAGGTTAGCGCGTATGCCCGAATGCACACCGACGCCCACGCAGGAGATGGGGCTTTTCAGCGTGCGCTGGAACACAGAGGGACGGGGTCTGGGGCTGGTCATCACGGTGGCATGTCCCGAAGTCTGGAAACAGAAGGAAAATCCTGAGCATCCAAACCTACCGCAGGGCCCGGACCGGGACAAATCACTGATTGTTACCCTTTGTTACAGGGGGATACCTCTCTTCCCGGGGAACCTTGCATAAGCCCTCCACCCCCGCTGTCATCCCCGCGCAAGCGGGGATCCAGCGGGCCCATGCCCATGGGCCATGTGACTCATGTGCCGCGCAGACGCGCGTCAAAACTGCATCCCGCGTCAAGCCCGGGATGACAGAAAGGGTTATGGAAGGTCAGATCAATTCACTTGGCGGCGGAGGAAGGCCGGTATATCCAGCACATCGTCGTCCACGGGGACCAGTCTGGTCTTCTCGGCCAGAAGATCGCCGGGACCATCCGCAGCCCGTGCCACCAGGGGCTTCTGCGGCACCTGGGGCGGAAGGTCCGCCGGATCTTCTGCAGACCGGCGGGCCGAAGCACCCAGCCCGGTCATGCGGGCAAACAGGGACGGACGGGCAGGCCGCTCCGCCACGGCTTCAGGTTTCCGGGCCGGGCCGGGAACAGCCGGTTCAGGGTTTTCGTGAAGCCCGGTTCCCGAAAACAGCGGCGGCAGAAGCATGTCGTCCTGGTTTTCCGGCTCTGCAAAAAAATTCCCTGCGGCAAGGGCGGGCTGTTCCGCCTGCGCTGCCATCTCCGGAACTGCTGCCGGACGGGCTGCGGAAGGGGCAGGAATTGCAGATGCATGGAGGGGAGAGGCCACAAGGCGGCCCAGATATTCTGCCGCTGCGGTTCCGCGCGCCTGGGCCATGACCGGCGCAACACCCGGAAGTTTCCGGGACAGGTCAATGCCGGCAAGGGCGCCGGCCGCTGTCCGCGCCTGGCTCTCGTTCCGGGCCGGGTGGACCTCGATGCCTGTGGCCACGACGGACACGCGCATGGTGCCGTTCATGGACTGGTCGAAAGTAGAGCCGAAAATGATGTTGGCGTCCGGGTCCATCTCGTCGCGGATACGATTTACGGCCTCATCCACCTCGAACAGGGCGATGTCCATACCGCCGGTGATGTTCACCAGCGCGGCCCGCGCGCCTTTCAGGGAAACATCGTCCAGCAGGGGGTTGGAGATGGCAGCCTCTGCGGCCTGGAGGGCCCGGCGCTCGCCTGCCGCTTCGCCTGTACCCATCATGGCCTTGCCCATCTCGCTCATGACCGTGCGCACGTCGGCAAAGTCCAGGTTGATCAGGCCCGGCATCATCATCAGGTCAGTCACGCCGCGCACACCGGCGTGCAGCACGTCGTCGGCCATGCGAAAGGCCTCGGCGAACGTGGTCTTCTCGTTGGCCACCCGGAACAGGTTCTGGTTGGGAATGACGATCAGCGTGTCCACGTACTGCTGCAGCTCGGCAATGCCGGATTCGGCCGAGCGCATCCGGTGCGCCCCCTCGAACTTGAAGGGTTTTGTGACAACGCCCACGGTCAGGATGCCCGCTTCCTTCGCGGCCCGGGCAATGACGGGCGCTGCACCGGTGCCGGTGCCCCCGCCCATGCCGGCGGTGATGAACACCATGTTGCAACCCTGCAGGTGGCCGCGGATTTCTTCCAGTTCTTCCTCGGCCGAGGCGCGACCCACGTCAGGACGGGCACCGGCGCCAAGACCCTTTGTCAGCTGGGATCCCAGCTGGAGGCGCTTCTGCGCCTTTGATTTTGCCAGGGCCTGGGCATCCGTGTTGGCGACGATGAACTCGACGCCCCGAAGCCTGGCTTCGATCATGTTGTCGACGGCATTGCCCCCGGCACCACCGACGCCAAAAACAAAAATCAGCGGCTGCTGCTGTACGCCGTTTTCCGGCATGGCGGTCTCGCTCACTGGACTCTCCACTTCCTGTTCAAACAGCGACATACCTTTGTCTCTTTCTCAAAGATTCTCACGCAACCACTGCCCCACCCGGCCCATCCAGTTCCTGGCCGCCCCCGGCGCTGCCGCAGCAGCCACGGGCCTGTCCCTGTGCCGGGCCGCATGCGAGAGGACCAGCCCGCAGACTGCCGAGAATGCCGGCCCGGACATGGATGCCGGAAGCCCCGCGATCGCCGGGGGTCCCCCCATGCGCACAGGCCCTTCCAGAACAGTCTGGACAAGGTCCCGCAGGCCAGGAAGCTGGCATGCTCCTCCCGTCAATACCACCCTGCGCGGTGTTGTTCCAGAAAAACCCGCAGACAGAAGACGTTGCCTGACAATCCCCAGGGTTTCCTCCAGCCGCGCATGGATAATGCGCACCAGCATGGCGCGGGAGACCTGGCCCGTCTGCTCGGCCCCCTCCTCACCCGCCAGAGGATAGCTGATGCTCTCGCGGGAATCCGATGCGCCCGGCATGGCGTGACCATACAGGGTTTTCAGCCGCTCGGCCGAGGCCAGCGATGTTGTCAGGCCGCGGGCAATATCCGTGGTCACATGCTGTCCGCCCACAGGGATACTGTCGGCATGGACAAGCTTGCCCTCGCTGAAGACTGCCACAGACGTGGTACCGCTGCCCATGTCGACCAGGACGGTGCCGATCTCCCGCTCTTCGTCCGTCAGGCAGGCCAGCCCGGCGGCCCAGGGCGCCAGGACAAGATCATCCACATCCAGGTGGCAGAGCGCGATGGCTGCGGACAGATTGCGCACGGCTGTTTCCCGCGCCGCCACTGTGTGGAGCCGCAGTCCCAGGCGGGATCCGTACAGGCCCCGGGGATCGCGGATGCCCTTCTGGTCGTCCAGGGCATAGTACAGGGGGATGGCGTGCAGCACCTGCATTCCTTCTCCGGCCCGGGCCTCTTCCAGTGCCAGGGACTGCACGGCGGCCACATCGGCATCGGAAACAGCGGCGTTCCCCAGGCCGGTTTCCACATAGCCCGTCAGGGATACCGGGGATCCGCCGCACAGGACGGAGCGCACAGAGCGGATAGTGGTTCCGGCCATCTGCTCTGCCGCGTTG
>JALYJY010000139.1 GCA_030775045.1 Pseudomonadota bacterium
CTGTTCGTCCTGCCCTGGCTGGATACATCAAAAGTGCGCAGCTGCCGCTTCCGGCCCGTGTACAAATGGCTGATCTTCCTGCTGGTCCTGGATTTCCTGGTCCTGGGCTGGGTAGGCGGCAAACCGCCCGAGGGCATGTACATCTGGATCGGCCGGGCCGCCACAGCCTGGTATTTCCTGCATTTCCTGGTCCTGACCCCGCTGGTGGGCCGGATCGAAAAGCCCCTGCCCCTGCCCGCCAGCATCGGCACGCCGGTGTTGCCTGCAACGGAGAAGCGGGGATGATAAAGTTTCTGACCACTCTTCTTCTCGCCTTTCTCCTCTCCCTTCCCGCCGCGGCTGCAGCGCAGAAAAAATCAGCATACAGCCGTGTGACGGAGACAAAAACCATCCGGTGCGGATACCTGCCCTATGACCCCTTTGTTATCAAGGACCCCAACACGGGGAAATTCAGCGGCATCACGGTGGATTACATCAATATCATCAGCGCCCGGCACGGCCTGAAGGTGGACTGGGCGGCCGAGGTCAATGTGGACCAGATTGTTCCGGCCCTAGACAACGGACGGATCGATGCATTCTGCATCCCTTCCAGTCCGGATACAAACTGGGCGAAAGTGGCTGATTTTTCCAGCGGGCTGGGGGCCATGCCCTATTTCATCCATGTGCCTGCGGACAGTACAATAACGATGAAAGGATTGTCCGCGGCAACATTTGCCATTGTCGATGGCTTTGCCCTGACGGACATCACAAAAGAAATGTTCCCGGAAGCAAAATATGTGAGCCTGCCCCAGACCACCTCTGCCGCCGAAATGTATGACCAGCTGCGCTATGGCAAGGTCCAGGCCCATGTAAACGAGCAGATCTCGGCCGCCAATTATATGAAAAACAATCCCGGTGTGATCCGCCGCTGGTCTGACCAGCCGGTGATGGTCGTGCGGATGTTTCTGGTAACGCCGAAAAATGATCCGGAGATGGGTGCGTTCATGCGCCGGACATTCGATGCCGGAATTCCGGAAAACATGACCCTGCTCCGCGACCTGATGGCCCGTTACCAGGTGCCGGAGGACGCCCTGTTTCTGGGCGACCGGTGCGCCCCGGCGGAAACGGACAAGGGCTGGACGATCTGCGCAATGGAGTGAAGACATGAGAATGATGCAGTACCTTTTCCTCTCTCTCTTCTTCCTCACCACTCCTGCCCTTGCTGAGGGGGACGAGGTTGCTCCTGCGCACCAGGAGTGGCCCCACGCAGGGATTACGGGGACCTTCGACCGCGCGGCGCTGCAGCGCGGGTTCCAGGTGTACAAGGAAGTCTGCGCCGCGTGCCATTCCATGCACCTGCTGTCGTATCGCAATCTGACGGACCTGGGGTACAGCGAGGATGAGATAAAAGCCCTCGCGACCCAGGTGCAGGTGACGGATGGTCCCGATGATACCGGCAAGATGTTCCAGCGTCCGGGCAAGCCGTCCGACCGCTTTGTCAGTCCCTTTGCCAACGAGCAGGAGGCACGTGCTGCCAACGGCGGCGCCCTGCCACCTGACCTGTCCCTGATCGTCAAGGCGCGGGAGCATGGCGAGGACTATATCCACGCCCTGCTGACCGGATACGACAAGGCCCCGGAAGGGCACGAGGTTCCGGCGGGCCAGTACTGGAACACGTATTTCTCCGGCCATCTGATCAGCATGCCCCCGCCGCTGAACGAGGGACAGGTGACATACGCCGACGGGACGCAAGCCACCGTGGAACAGATGTCCCGGGACGTGACCACCTTCCTTGCGTGGGCAGCCGAACCGAAGATGGAAGCCCGCAAACAGATGGGAATCAAGGTCCTGATCTTCCTGGCGGTCTTCACGGGCATCATGTATGCCGTGAAAGTCAGGCTGTGGCGGAATGTGGAATAAACCGGTGCACTCCCAGAGCTTGCCCCCAAACCCGCTGCCGTCAGCGAATTGCCGATGTTTTCCGAGAACCGGAGTGCAGCGTACGTAAAAGTACGTGAGCACCGGAAGCGGAGGAAGACAAGGCAGGACACCACGGCAGTCAGGGTTGGGGAGCGGGCTCTCAAAATTCTTGACCTGCCCCCGGCGTACACCCTAGGGTCAGCATCATTCGTCATCGTACGGTGTCCGGGATCCAGGATGAACAGGCCAGGTTTTTTTCAGACAGTCTTTTCCCGGTTCCGGACAGGTGCCCTTTTTCTGGCTCTTTTTCTGGTTTTTTTCGTGCCTGTTTCTGCACAGGCCGGCAAGTATTCCGCCATCCTGATGGATGCCGCCACCGGACGCATCCTGCACAGCGAGGCGGCGGACCAGAAACGCTATCCCGCCTCCCTGACCAAGATGATGACACTGTACCTGGCCTTCGACGCCCTGAAAGCGGGAAAGCTGAAACCCGGACAGAAACTGAAAATCTCGTCGCGGGCGGCGTCGCAGGCGCCATCAAAGCTGGGCCTGGTGCCAGGAAAAACCATCAGCGTCGAAAATGCCATCCTGGCCCTGACTACCAAATCCGCCAACGATGCCGCCGTGGTCCTGGCCGAAGCCATTGCCGGATCGGAAAAGGCCTTTGCGGAACGCATGACCCGCAAGGCCCGCCAGCTGGGGATGACCGCCACGGTGTTCCAGAACGCCTCGGGCCTGCCCAACTTCAGGCAAGTCACAACAGCCCGGGACATCGCCACCCTGTCACGTGCCCTGATCCGCAGCCACAGCCGCTATTATCACTATTTTTCCCGCACCTCCTTTTCCTGGAACGGGCGCACGCACACAAACCACAACAGGCTCCTGGGGCACTACCCGGGGGCAGACGGGTTGAAGACAGGGTATATCGATGCCTCGGGATTCAACCTGGCCGCCTCGGCCATCCGGGGCAAAAAGCGCCTGATCTGCGTTGTGTTCGGAGGTCCTTCCGGAAGCTGGCGCGATGAAAAGG
>JALYJY010000140.1 GCA_030775045.1 Pseudomonadota bacterium
CTGTACGTAACCGATGGCAGCAATGTGCGGGCCGGCGACGTCATTGCGGTCTTCAGCGATAACCCCCGGAAAAAGGCCGAAGTGGCCACGGCCAGCGCCCAGGTGGAAGTCCTGCTGGCCCGGCTTTAAGGCGCCAGGGCTGAACAGCAGAATGCCCGGGCTGAATATGAGCGCGCCATGGCCCTGGTCAAATCAAAGGTCATTTCCGTATCCGGCAAGGACACGGCAGAAACCCGCCTGACCCAGGCGGACGCCGGAGTGCTTCAGGCCGGAGCCGAGCTGAAAACGGCCGAGGCGGCGCTGGCCCTGCGGCAGGAACAGCTGAAGCAGTCTGTCCTGAAGGCCCCCATCGGGGGAACAGTTCTGCGGGTCCATGCCTGGCCGGGGGAGCGGGTGGGAAACGAGGGCGTGGTGGATCTGGCTGACCTGGCGGAGATGGACGTGGTGGCCGAGGTTTACGAGACAGACATCGCAAAGATATACCCTGGACAGAAAGCCGAAGTCCGCCTGCCCGGCTCTTCCGACACTTACCAGGCGCAGGTGCGGGAGATCGGATACCAGGTGCGCAAAAACGATGTCAGGGACACCGATCCCCTGGCCGACCGTGACACCCGGGTGGTCGAGGTGCGCCTGACCCTTCTGGACAGCGGGATCGAGGCCCTGCAGCACCAGATTTACCGTCAGGTCCAGGTACAGATCCAGCCATGAGTGCGCTGCGGGACTTTTTCCTTGCCGCACGACTTGCCTGGCGCCAGCTGCGCCACGACAGGGCAAAGCTGATCGCCGCCACCATGGGCGTCCTGTTCGCCTGTATCCTGGTGTTCATGCAGCTGGGCTTCCGGGATTCCCTGAATGCCAGCGCCGCTTCGGCCCCCGTGCGCATGACCGGCGACATCTTCCTGATCCACAAGCAGACCGAGGCCCTGTGGCGCACTGTTCCCTTCGAGCGCAGCCTGATGATGCGCGCCTTGGCCCATCCCGCCGTGGACCATGTGTGGCCGCTGTACATGCAGCTGGGCCAGTTCAAGAACCTGGACACGCGGGGCAAGCGGACCCTGATGGTCTATGGCTTTGACCCCGACGCCGGGCTGATGGACATCGAGGCCGTCCGCCAGCACCGGGAAGAACTGAAGCTGGAGGACACTGTCCTGTTCGACCGGGCCTCCCGCCCCGAATTCGGGAATGTGGCCGTCTGGCTTGCCGAAGGGCGCACATGGACCGAACTGAACGACCACCGGGTCAATATCATCGGGCTGATGCTGCTGGGCACATCCTTTGCCGCCGACGGCAACGTGATGACCAGTGAGCTGAACTTCCAGCGCATCTTTCCGAACCGCAGCCTGACGTACGTGGACATGGGCGCCATCTACCTGAAGCCCACTCAGGACAGGGAGCAGGTCAAGGCAGAGCTGATGCCCCTGCTGGGCAGCGATGTTCTGGTTCTCACCTATCCTGAGCTGATCCGGTTTGAGCAGAAATACTGGGCCGAGGTAGCCCCCATCGGCTTTATCTTCGGTTTTGGCGTCATCATGGGCCTGGTGGTGGGTATGGTCATCGTCTACCAGATCCTGTTCACCGACATCAGTAACAACCTCGGTGAATTCGCCACCCTCAAGGCCATGGGCTATTCCCAAGGATACCTGATCCGCGTTGTCTTTGCCTCCGCCCTCATCCTGGCAGTGCTGGGATTCATTCCGGGGCTGCTTATCTCGATCCAGCTGTACCGGCTGGCGGAAAGCGTGATCTTCATCCCCTTCCCCATGCCCCTGTCCAAGATCATCAGCGTGTTCCTGTTCATCCTGGCCATGTGCGCGGTGGCCGGGGCGCTGGCCATGCGCAAGCTGAAGGACGCCAACCCGGCGGACATGTTCTGATGAATCCCGTTATCGATATCCGGAACCTGGTCTTTGCGTATGGCAGCGGCGAGCTGCGCCAGGTGGTCCTGAAGGGTGTGGACCTGACCGTGGGCCAGGGGGAGATTGTTATCATCACCGGCCCCTCCGGCTCGGGCAAGACCACCCTGCTCACCATCGTGGGCGGCCTGCGCGCAGGCCATGAGGGCAGCGCCATGGTGCTGGGGCACGAGCTGGTGAACAGCACCGAAGCCATCCGCATGGCTATCCGCCGCCAGACTGGCTACATCTTCCAGCAGCACAATCTGCTGAAACCTCTCACCGCCCTGCAGAACGTGTGCATGGCGCTGGAGCTGCACAGCGGCCAGTCAGAGCGGGACCGCCAGACCCGGGCCGCCCGCATCCTGGACGAAGTGGGCCTTGGGGACAAGCTGCACTCGAAACCCGACCAGCTGTCGGGCGGCCAGCGCCAGCGCGTGTCCATCGCCCGGGCGCTGGTGGGCAATCCGAAACTGGTGCTGGCAGACGAACCCACTGCCTCGCTGGACAAGCAGAGCGGCCACGAGGCCGTGGAGATCCTGAAAAAACTGGCCCGGGAACAGGGCACCACCATCCTGCTGGTCACCCACGACTACCGCATCCTGGACATCGCCGACCGCGTGGTCTCGCTGGAAGACGGGGTGATTGTATCGTCCGGGTTGCCTGCGGAACCTCCTGCTCGCCCCGATGTTGGAAACGGGCGTAACCAGCAGCAGGAGCCCCGCAAATGACCAGCTTCCCTCCCCAGAGCCAGGACCACCAGCCCGGCAAAGAGACCGAAATGAACCCGCCGCCCCGGTCTTTCATGGAAAACTACAAAGCGGCAGGAAAGCTGAAAGGTAAAGTCGCGCTGGTCAGCGGGGGCGACAGCGGTATCGGCCGCGCGGTCTGCATTGGCCTCGCCAAGGAAGGCGCTGACGTGGCCTTCATCTATCTGGAAGAAGACCAGGATGCGCAGGAAACAGTCAAACGCATCCAGGCCGAAGGACGCAAGGCA
>JALYJY010000141.1:0-298 GCA_030775045.1 Pseudomonadota bacterium
TTCCACCTCTTGAGGATAGCCTTGCCGGATGAAAACAATTCACCTTTTTTCCCGGCCCTGAAAAACACAGGGCAGCATCCCGTCAAGGAAGAGGTAACCCCTTTTATCACAAAGGCCCCGCAAAATGAAGGTCCGGGCTTTTTGCGACGATCCTGCGTTCCCGAAGAATTTCGGACCGGGTCTTCCGGAAAGGCACAATCTGTCAGGGAATCCGGCTAGCGGCCAGGTTGTATAGAATACAAAAAGAAAACGGATAAGAAGGACAAAAAGTATTGCATTAACTATTTAAAACAGTACC
>JALYJY010000141.1:308-2633 GCA_030775045.1 Pseudomonadota bacterium
GGATTATGCCTTGATGACGAAAACTTTTCCGGGGCATAGATCTCATGGCTGAAACTTTTGGTGAAACTGTCAGACAGGGGGAAAAAAATGTCTGTAGCAAGTCGGGTTTCCAGATTTTTTGTGAAGCTTTCTGCAGAACTTTCACTGGTGGCTGCAGCGGCCGGCTGTGGCGGAATACCGGAGATGCCTGCATATAAGGACCAGGTCTGCGTTGCCGCAGAAGCCCATCTGTGGAGTGTGTTTGCGGGCATGGGGTGGCCTTGCGATGCCGCGTTCGGGATGGCGGTCCGGCGCGGGGAGAGGGATGGCGAGCCCAGCGCCCTGTTCCATGTGACGTGCCGGAATACGATGGGCCAGTCCGTATCATCACCTGTGTGCAGGAATGGCGTGGAGGCAGTTTATATTGCAGAGGATTATGTCTACATGGAAAATCCGGGAACCGGCCAGTTTCCGGAGGACGGAAACAGAACAACCCTTCCGGACGGAACGACTGACGCGATGGAGCTGCTGGCCTCGAACCAGTGCAATCCGAACGCCAGCAGCGGAAATCCGGACGATGTTCCCCATTTTGCCCTTGAAAACCGGTAAACAGCTGGACAGACGGAAGTGATTTCAGGGCAGGGGCGCTATGGTCAGGGTATTCTGCCCTGATGCCCCTGCACCGGACAGCCAGGGGCCCGAAATGGCCATGCCGCCTTCCAGAAACTCCCGGAACATTTCCTGCTCCCAGGGCTGCAGGCGCTGGATCCGGCGCAGGACACCGGTGGTATTTTCATCCAGGGCAAGAGCCGCAGCGGATGCCGGCAATGGCCTGGCAGGCTGGCCATAAGCCTGGGGCAGGCGGCTGTGCAGGAACTGCATGGTGTCGTGGATGCCTGCAAGGGTCAGAACCCCGTCGCGGTTCCGGGGCGCGATGGCCCAGATGAATTCCATGAAGCGGTTTGCATAGAACCGCTCGCCGTTCCAGTCGTCCCGGCCCGCCCCGTAAGCATCCTGCTTTTCCATCAGGGCGCGGACAAAAAGGGCTACAGGAGCAAGATCTCCTGTACTCCACTGGGCGGCATTGAGGGACATGTGCAGGCTGAACAGCAGGTGCAGGTTTCGCAGACCGGCCACGTTTCCCGGGATCCTGTTTCCTTCGGCCAGATCTGTCATGGACTGTCCGATTCCCGTTCCCAGGCTGTGGTCAAAGACGTATTCCAGGCCATCCATATACTGGCGGAAGCGCTCCTCATCCGTTGCGGGGGGCGCCTCACCGCAGAGGAACTTCTGCATCAGCCAGCCGGCCTCCTCCAGAAACACCCGCGTTTCCGGATCAGAAACGGCATCGGCAGGGGCGGGAAGATTCGAATCGCCCCACAGGTTGCTTCTGAACCAGGGAAAGACACCGGCCTGTGGATCTCCGTTGCTGATCACAACGCACACGGGCCAGTCGGGACCGTTGGCATAGCGCAGAAGGATATGCCCGACCGGAGGCCAGGACTGCTGTACAGTCAGCAGGGCTCTGGCGCAGCTGTCGTAGAACTTCAGGTTTTCCGGACTGTCTTCCGGGCCCAGCGGGGCCGGGTTGCCCTTTATGATTTCTGCATCCTTCAGAACGCTGGCGCAGGCCCGGGCAGCTCTTGCATGGGCCACGCCAATGATACCCTTTTGTCGGAGCCTCCACAGTTCGTTCCACTCTTCCACCGTCAGGTTCGTGTGTTCCGGGGTCACCTTCACCACGGTGGTCAGCAGATCGGCCCTTTCCCAGGGGGTGGGCTTTCGCTCGCCGCAGGCCATGAGGGCCAGGGCAGAGGCCGAGGCAAAAAGAAGAGATCTCGTCCCGGTACGCATGAAAAACAGTCCTGTCCTGTCGATACTGCAGGTACCTTAGACAGAAAGCTTTAACAGAAAGCAAACTTGTGAACATTTTTAATGATCAACATCAGGCTGTTGATCGTTTTCTCATGTATAAGGAAGATTGACAGGACGTGGAACGCAACCTATGGTTGCCGCGACGTTTGAAGCAACACTTGAAGTAACCCTGAAAAAATGAGGAACAATAATGAGAAAAAGCTTCCGGTCTCCCTTGGCCGCCGCCCTTGCCACAGCCTTTTTTACTGCCGCCTGCCCCGGAGAGGAACAGCTCCCGTATGAGGAATCTCCCGAATTGGAACTGGACAGCTGCGTTCAGCATCCAAACCTGAGCGAAACAACTGAGGCCAGCCGCCCTACGCCTGCAGGGTTTGCAAATTTCGGGCAGATTATGTCTGGATGCACAGAGACTGTTATGAGCGGAGTACGGCTTGGCGTAAAATATGACATGTGTGGCCCTCTCTGGGGGCG
>JALYJY010000142.1 GCA_030775045.1 Pseudomonadota bacterium
TGATCTTCTTCCATTGATCGTCCCGCAACTCGCATCTCGCCATTCAAAGCTCCCACACAAGGACTTTGAACAGTGAATCACACTTCACCAAATTACGGAACCATAAATGTCAACAGGACCTAGGCCATTTTAAAATAAATCATGCATATCCTGTATATCTGAAGAAGCTGGTGCATTCGTAGCGGGAGAAGGTGTCCAGGATATTCGCGATGACGTTGCGGGGTGTTTCGGCTGCGGCTTTTGGCAGGAGGGTCTTGAGTTTCGGGAAGGCTTGTCCGGCAGAGGTGAGATCAGGGTTGTAAGGGGACAGGTAAAGGAGGATTGCGTCTGTGGTCTCGATTGGGGTAGCGGGCGGCTTCGGCTTTATGGCCGGAGAAATTGTCCATGATGGCGACGTCTCCGGGTTTCAGTGTGGGAACAGGCATCTGTTCCACGTACAACTGGAACGCCTTGCCGTTCATGGGGCCCTTTAAATGAGCCCCTTCCTTTCATCATGTGGCTGACAATCCTCTCACACAGATCCATGGATATTGGCTTCCCTATCCTGCCCGGTCTCCTTAAACCCGACCCTGCCTGAAGCATATCCACGCAGCCTTGTGAACCTTCTTTCACCTGAAACAGTCTGGAACTTCATCGTTGTTGATCATAAAAGCACCTTGTAAACGCTGTTAATGTTTTTCCAGAACACTCCGCGCCAGGGGCAGTGTCACCCTGCTTTTTGCTGCAAGGGCCGCCTGGTCCAGCGCCTCGACGGTCCGGCGGGCCGCATCGAATGACCGCTCCATGTGGCGGACCAGGAACCGGATCAGCGATTCCTCGACCCTGATCTGCCGGTCGCTGAACAGCTTGACCAGAACAGCGGCCAGCAGGGAGTCATCGGGCGGCTCCAGAGCTGCAGAGGGCGCGGCCAGAAGGCGTGACCGGGCGTCCTCAATCACCAGCGGCCACTGCGCCGGCGGTGTCCGCGCCAGGATCAGGAGAGAGCCCTTTTTCTCCACCAGCAGCTGGTACAGGTGAAACAGGCCCTGCTGGGCTGCAGGCGAGAGGACGGGCGGATAATCCAGGATCAGGCGGGGGCTTGAAGAGACCATATCACGCAGCCGGTCAGGATGTTCCAGCATGTCCGGATCCAGAAACTCCGCATGGCTGCGCATCTGCCACACATGGGCCAGATGGGTTTTGCCCGATCCGGCGGAGCCATGCAGCACAAGAACCGGCGCAGGCCAGTCCGGCCAGGCATCCAGCCATGCTACAGCTGCGGCATTGGCGGGGGAGACCAGAAAATCCTCCTCGCCCATCGCAGAACGATGGGGGAGACTGAAAACCAGCTGGTTCATACAGATTCCGGCGGCGGGGCAGGCAGTGTCTGTCCCTGGTAATAGCTGCTGTTCAGATACCGGCGCAGGGCAAAGCGCACCAGAACGCCGATGACTGCGGCCACCGGAACGGCCAGCAGAACGCCCAGGAAACCGAACAGGCTGCCGCCGGCCAACAGGGCAAAGATCACCCAGACGGGGTGCAGCCCGACTTTGCCGCCCACAAGCCGGGGCGTCAGGAAATTGCCCTCGATCGCCTGTCCCAGGAAGAAAATGCCCACAACGATCAGGACCCGGACCCAGTCGTCAAACTGGAACAGGGCCACGCCGGTGCTGGCCACAAAGCCGACCAGCGACCCCACATAGGGCATGAAGGACAGAAGGCCGACGATCAGGCCAATGGCCAGGCCGAACTGCAGCCCCGCCAGCGACAGGGCGATGCCATAGAACAGGCCCAGGATCAGGCAGACGGCTGCCTGTCCGCGGATAAAGCCGGACAGGGTGACGTTGATCTGGCGGGCTTCTTCCCGGATGACGGGAACCAGGGGCCGGGGCAGCCATTCGTCGATCCTGGCCACAATCAGGTCCCAGTCCCGCAGCAGATAGAAAGCCACAACGGGTGTGATGAACAGAAGGCCGGCGATATCCACCAGGGCCAGCCCGCCCGAGACGACAGTGCCCGCCACAACCGTGGCCCAGCTGACAGCTGTTCCCGTGAAGTTCGAGGCGGCCTGTTTCAGCTGGTCTGCATCCCGGGGGGACAGCTGGCGGATATAGTGCTGGATCTGTGGCAGGATATGCTCGCGCACGTGGTCGATATAGCCGGGGATGGCGTGGATCAGACTGACCGTCTGTTCTGCAAGGACAGGAGCGATGAGCAGGATAATCAGGGCAACGATAATGACAAAGATCATCAGGACGGCAGCCGTTGCCCATCCCCGCGACAGGCGCAGGCCCACCACCCGGTCCACCAGGGGATCCAGCATGTAGGCCAGGGCAAACCCGGCCACAAATGGCAGAAGCACCTTGCTGGTCAGCCACAGGCCCAGAAATATGCTGCCCAGCATGATAAACCAGAAAAACCAGTGCTTCCTGGACTGTGTCATGTACTTCCCCATTTGAGGTCCGGCTTCTGTGTTGCCAGAAGCCAGGGGACCAGCGCAAGCCGGAAAAAGGTTACGGTTCCTGTGGTGCATCAGCATCACCGGAGGGGAGTTCATACAGCTCCCACACCTGTTCTGTCATGTTGCCCGCCGGATCGATCCACGGGCGCAGGGCCAGACCCTGCTGTTCCAGGG
>JALYJY010000143.1 GCA_030775045.1 Pseudomonadota bacterium
CATTTGCATCATTCCTGCAACCCGCCAGCATCATGAAGGCAAAAACAAGAACACAGACTGTTCCGGCAATACGCTTCACTGTCTTTTCCTTCAGGATTTGTTGCAGGCTGGAAGCGGCTTGATTATATACAATCGCATGACCTGGACAATCGCCGCCCTGTACCGCTTTGTGACCATCGCCGATCCGGCCGCCCTGCGGCTGGAGCTGAGGGAATCTTTCGCGCAGCTGGGCCTGTGCGGTACGCTGCTGGTGGCGCCGGAGGGGATCAATGGCACCCTGGCGGGAAGTCCTGGTTCTGTCGACCGGATGCTGGAAATCTTGCATGAAAAAACAGGCCTGCCCCGGGATGATGTGAAATTCTCGGCCGCGGAGACAAAGCCCTTCCGCCGTCAGAAAATCCGCCTGAAGCGCGAGATCATCACCTTCGGCCAGCCCCAGGCTGATCCTGCCGTCCGGGCCGGACAGTATGTGGAGGCCAAAGACTGGAACGCGCTGGTCAGCCAGCCGGACGTGCTGGTTCTGGACACCCGCAATACCTATGAGACCGCCATCGGCACGTTCCGCAGCGCGCTGGATCCACAGATCGAATGCTTTACGGATTTCGTCCGCTATGTCCGGGAAAAGCTGGACCCGCAGAAACACAGGAAAGTGGCCATGTACTGCACCGGCGGCATCCGGTGCGAAAAGGCCTCGGCGTTCATGCTGGCCGAGGGCTTCCCGGAGGTCTACCACCTGAAGGGCGGGATCCTGAAGTATCTGGAAGACGTCCCGCAGACCGAAAGCCGCTGGAACGGCGAGTGCTATGTGTTCGACCGGCGCGTGTCCGTGGGCCATGGCCTGGTTCCGGGCCAGCACAGCATGTGCTTTTCCTGTGGCTTTCCCCTGACGCCGCAGGATCGCAGCGACCCCCGGTACGAGGAAGGCGTCTCCTGCCCCCGCTGTGCTGGCACAAGGACTGAGCACGAAAAAGCCAACCTGCGCACCCGCCCCCAGCAGCGCGGATGGGTCAGGGCGGAGACGGTGACGTGACCGTAAAGTTTCCCAATACGCGAACCCCCATGGCCCCTGCCCCGCCCATGCGCGGATTTTTCGCTATCGGGGCCGAGGGGATCAGCAAGGCCTTCAACCTGGGGAATATGCTGCGCTCGGCCCACGCCTTCGGGGCCAGCTTTGTCTTCACTATCGGGGCTGAACCGTCATTGTACGAGATACGCTCGACCGATACGTCGGACGCGCCCGGCCACCTGCCCCTGTATCACCACAACACCATCGACGATCTGTCCCTGCCGGTGGGCTGCGCCCTGGTGGGGGTTGAGCTTCTGGACGATGCGGTGGAACTCCCCCGCTTTCGCCACCCCCTGCGGGCCGCCTATATCCTGGGGCCGGAAAACGGCTCCCTGTCGCCGGAAGTCCAGGCGCGGTGCGACCACACCATCATCATCCCCACCCGCTTTTGCCTCAACGTGGGCATTGCAGGCGCACTGGTCATGTACGACCGCCTGCTGGCCCTGGGACCGTACCGGGAAACAGCCCGGACGCTACCGTAACTTCCACACCCGCGTGGTCCTGATCCCCGTGCTTTCCACGTCCTGCGACACAGGCACATCGTAACTGGCCAGCAGGTCCAGACTCTCCCGAGGCGCGTAAGCCCGGCCCGGATCGGCCAGAAGGACCGTGACACCCTGCGCCGCCTGCCTCCGCAGCCAGTCCAGGACCTTTCCCGCCATGGGCTTTTCGTAACAGACATCACCGGCCAGAATGACGTCTGCCACAGGCTCATCCCGGCCGGTAGCGTCATCCCCGGTCACGGCCAGATGATGCCGGCCGTTGGCTTCTCCGTTCAGGCGGATGGCAGCCTGCGCCAGCGGATCAATGTCCGTGGCGACGATCCCGTCTGCCCCCGCATGGGCTGCCGCGATGGCTCCGATGCCGCAGCCAGCGGCAAAATCCACAACGTGCCGGGCTGAAACATGCTCCGGATGATCCAGCACGAACCGGGCCAGGGCTTGTCCGCCCGGCCAGGCGAAGGCCCAGTACGGAGGCGGGGGATTGGGCCGGCCCAGAAACCTTTCCATGGCTTCCCACAGGGGAATCACGGCCTGCGCCAGATGCAGGGAAATTTCGGGAACCAGAGGCGGTACAGCCAGAACCGTATGCCGGCGGATAAAATCCTCAGGAGACAGAACGCTCATCCCAGCCACAGGGCCAGCAGGATCAGCCAGCCCGTCCAGCGGCTGGCGCGGAACTTGGCCAGGCAGTCTGCGGGAAGATCCGGGATCCAGAACCAGGCCTGCCAGGCCAGGTGAGCTCCCACAACCAGAAGCCCCGGCCAAAACCAGAATCCCAGCCCAGCCATCCAGCCGGCCAGCGCCAGAAGCGCCATCATGGCCGTATAGAACCCCGCGATCCAGTGGCGGGACTGCTCACCCAGGCGCAGGGCTGTGGACTTGATCCCCACAATTGCAT
>JALYJY010000144.1 GCA_030775045.1 Pseudomonadota bacterium
CGCCGATGTGGGCGCGGACATGGTGGGCAAGGTCGAGGCCGGCATCCCCGAGGATGATCCGCGCAATCCCGCCGTGATCGCCGACAACGTGGGCGACAACGTGGGCGACTGCGCCGGCATGGCCGCCGACCTGTTCGAGACCTATGCCGTGACCATCGTGGCCACCATGCTTCTGGGCGCCATTGTGTTTCCTTTTGGCATCGAGCAGCAGATGATGATGTTCCCCCTGCTGATCGGGGCGGTGTGCATCCTGGCCTCCATCGCGGGCACCTTCTTCGTGAAACTGGGTCCGAAAAAGAACATCATGGGAGCCCTGTACAAGGGACTGGCCGTCAGCGGCGGGTTGTCGGCGCTTCTGGTGGCGGCCCTGATCTCGTACATGTTTGATTTCACCTCACCCATCTTCCGGGATGCGGACGCCCCCATTACCGGCATGAATCTGCTGGTCTGCGTCCTGACGGGTCTGGGTGTGACCGGGCTTCTGGTCATCATCACCGAATACTATACGGCCACGGGCTGGCGTCCTGTGCGCAGCATTGCGAAGGCTTCGGAGACAGGCCACGGCACCAACGTGATCCAGGGTCTGGCGGTGTCCATGGAGTCCACAGCCCTGCCCACGCTGGTCATCATCGGCGGTATCATCCTGGCCTATACCAGCGCCGGTCTGTACGGCATTGCCATTGCCGCCACGACCATGCTGGCGCTGGCAGGCATGATTGTGGCCCTGGACGCCTATGGCCCGGTAACGGACAACGCCGGCGGGATTGCCGAGATGTCTGACCTGCCGAAGGAGATCCGCGTCATCACCGACGCCCTGGATGCCGTGGGCAACACCACCAAGGCTGTGACCAAGGGCTATGCCATCGGGTCTGCGGCACTGGCGGCCATTGTCCTGTTCGCGGCGTATATCGAGGATCTGAATCGCTATTTCCCCTCGGTGGATGTGCAGTTTGACCTGCAGAATCCCTATGTGCTTGTAGGCCTGCTGTTCGGCGGCATGCTGCCCTGGCTCTTCGGGGCCATGGGCATGACCGCCGTGGGCCGTGCGGCGGCTTCCGTGGTGGTAGAGGTCCGCCGCCAGTTCCGTGAGATCAAGGGGATCATGGAAGGTACGGCCAAACCTGAATACGGCCGCGCTGTGGACATGCTGACAAAAGCAGCAATCCGCGAGATGATTATTCCTTCCCTGCTGCCCGTGGCGGCGCCGGCTGTCCTGTTCGGGGCCATCTGGTTCATCGCGGACCGGGACCAGGCCTTTGTGGCCTTGGGCGCCATGCTGCTGGGCACCATCGTGACGGGCCTGTTCGTGGCCATTTCCATGACCTCGGGCGGCGGCGCGTGGGACAACGCCAAGAAGTATATCGAGGAAGGCCACTTCGGCGGCAAGGGATCCGAGGCCCACAGGGCGGCGGTGACGGGCGATACGGTCGGTGATCCCTACAAGGATACAGCCGGTCCGGCGATCAACCCCATGATCAAGATTACCAACATCGTGGCGCTGCTGTTGCTGGCCATACTGGCGCAGTGCACGGGGGTCTGATCAGCCTCAGAGGTATGATAACAAAAGCCCCGGAAAATATTTTCCGGGGCTTTTTTGTTCAGGAAGCTGCTACCTCTTCCCGTCATCCCGGCGAAGGGTCGGGATGACGGGAAGAGGTATGCACGGGTTTGTCCCGGGGAAATTGCGCCTGCCTGTCAGAAACCTGAAGTCAGGCAGCCATATCCGTCTGATTGTCTGCAAACCTACGCAGCGACCTTGCCGCGGGCCTTGTTGATCTGGGCTTCCAGGCGCTCGATGGCTTTTTCACCGTCGATCTTTTCCACGGCGGCATATTCCCGGGCCAGACGTTCCAGTGCGGCCTGGTAGATCTGCCGCTCGCTGTAGGACTGTTCCGGCTGGTCGGCGGCGCGGTACAGGTCGCGCACCACCTCGGCCACCTGGACGGGATCGCCGGAATTGATCTTGGCCTCGTATTCCTGGGCGCGGCGACTCCACATGATGCGGCGCACCTTCGCCTTGCCCTGCAGGGTTTTCAGCGCGTCTGTCAGCCTGTCTTTCGAGCTGAGCCTGCGCAGGCCGGCAGCCTTGGCCTTGCCCACCGGTATCTTCAGGGTCATGCGGTTGTTTTCAAAGAAAATGGCGTAGAAAGTCACGTCCGTGCCGCCGATGGAATATGTCTCGATCTTTTCGAGTCGCCCCACCCCGTGGGAAGGATAGACCACAAGGTCACCGGGGGAAAAATCAAGCTTCTGGGGCATAGGGACGGCTCCCGCTTCTGTTCTGTTCAGGGTTTTCAGG
>JALYJY010000145.1 GCA_030775045.1 Pseudomonadota bacterium
TCAGACGTATCGCCACTCGATACGACAAACTCGCATCAAACTTCCTCGCCGCTGTCCTACTCGGCTCCATCAGGCTATGGACCAGAATTTATGAGTCCACGACCTAGCCCCCTTTGCTGTATCCTGTCCCTGTCTGATCTGGAGACCCGGCAGATAAACGGCCGTGGCTTGCCTAAAACCCCAATCTGTCTCCATTTCCAGAAGACAGAAATCCTTCAGCAGCATAATCCCGCTGGCAAAAACCCCTGATTCTGCAGGCTCGTGGACAACTATGGCAGCAGTGGCTTTTCTCATGAATTTCTCCCGGATTCCGTCCCGGCCATGCTGGAATGAAAGGATTTACGGGTCAACAGGATCCGGCCGGATCAGGGGACAGCGGCACCAGAAACAGAAGGTCCAGCCGCCGGGGCAGCAGATTTCCTTTCTGAAAGCACCTCCCGGAAGGCCTTTTCCAGAACCCATTCCAGAACACCTTTCAGGCCGGTGTGCCTGTATTGTTGCGCAAGAAAATCCTTGAGACTTTCCAGGGTTCTGCCCGCCAGTACTTTTTCATACGGTACTTTTTTTTCATCTTCATCCGGCACGTCCCTGTCTGTGGCGGCCGCCCTGAAAGCACCGGCCAGAGTGTCCCTAGG
Organism: Pseudomonadota bacterium; assembly: GCA_030775045.1. Lineage (NCBI taxonomy): Bacteria > Pseudomonadati > Pseudomonadota > Pseudomonadota bacterium. Next base: position 636 of record JALYJY010000145.1, read on the forward strand.
CCTTGTTTCCAGACCCGTGGCCACATATTTCGGATCAAGGCAGTGTTCAAGACACTTCAGGATTTCCGCAGCCTTCCGCAGAAAAGGCACATCGGCCACATCCCTCAGATATATATTGTTGCCGGTTTCCCGGCCAACGGATGAAAGAACATGCAACACCTGATCCTTTTGCAGATACCCGGCAGCCAGCAGAACAGCCATGGCTGTCGGTACGTCATGAAGAGGGACCTTGACCGCAACCCGCTGCCCCACAGGAGTATCAAGAAAACGTATGGCATGCTGGCGCAGAACCTGGGGAATGCCTGTATCAGGCTCCAAGGTCATATGCAGGAGCGTAACTGTATAATACCCGTATATATGGCTGTCATGAAGGCCAAATTCCACGATGGTCGCCGCTGGAGGGGCCGGAGAGGCTGACGCCTCTGAAGCTCCCTGATCTTCTGTTCCCATAACAACCCGCTCCGGCACCTTCCACCCTGGATCCGGCCATTATGTTGAAACGAAAGTATTTGGCAGTCAATCAGGCTTCTGGACACGCCAGTCCTGCTGCAGAAACAGGGGCAGATACGAGAACATACTGATCCTTGAAGGCTCTCACCAGTTGCTCGCGCAGTTTTATCTGGCTGCGTACCCCTACACCAGTATCTATTACCCTGTACAAGGCCCACCGGGCCGTTGCTGCCATTCCGAGAAAGGGAAGGTCGCGGGCACTCCTGATGCGATGATTCATACGGGCATATCTGTTCGCCGCGGCCATCATTTCATCAGCCCTGTCTTTCCCAAGGCAACCTGTCCCTGCCAGGACCCCCAGACCTGTACGTACATCATCCAGCGGCAGGTCAATATGCATGACCTTTCCCAACCTTCCTACTCTCGTAATACTGGAGCACACTGCATGGTTCCTGAGGGTATCCGGAAAAATTTCAGTGTCTGTCGCTCTTATAATCAGGGTCCCGGGTATAACGGCTCCGTAATGTTTTTCGTCAGTGATATTCCACCCGCGGATATCCAGCACGACCCCCTGGACACGCTGGATGATGCACGGAATCTTCTGGTTTGCGCTACTCATGACAGTTTCTCCCGATATTCGAAAAAGCCTGTGTGGATTTCCGGAAGAAATCTGGAATGAAAGTAATTACCGGTCAATCTCACCGAACACGATGTCCAAAGATCCGATGATGGCCACGGTGTCGGCCAGCAGGTGGCCCTTTGACATGAACTCCAGCGCCTGGAGGTGGGAAAAGCCCGTGGGGCGTATCTTGCACCGCCAGGGACGGTTGGTGCCGTCGGACACCAGGTACACGCCGAACTCGCCCTTGGGCGCTTCCACCGCGGCGTAGGTCTCGCCGGCCGGCACCGAGTAGCCCTCGGTGAACAGCTTGAAGTGGTGGATCAGCGCTTCCATGTCGTCCTTCATCTCCTCGCGCGAGGGCGGCGAGACCTTGAAGTTGCGGGCCATCACCGGGCCGGGGTTGCGGCGCAGCCAGTCGATGCACTGCTTGATGATGCGGTTGGACTGGCGCAT
>JALYJY010000146.1 GCA_030775045.1 Pseudomonadota bacterium
ACCGGAACCTCCGGTCCTGATGGGGCCGTAGCTCAGTTGGGAGAGCGCCTCGTTCGCAATGAGGAGGCCGGGGGTTCGATTCCCCCCGGCTCCACCAGAAGACGGAGCAGGAGGCGGAAATGTCCGGACAGCCAGTCATATGTGAGCGCCCGTGCGACGCCCGCAATACAGCGGGACCAACCCGCTTTGTGGTAATTACGGGCGGCCCCGGCGCGGGCAAGACGACCGTCCTGGATATGGCGCGCAAGATCCTGTGCGAGCATGTGGCCGTGCTGCCCGAGGCGGCGTCGCTGGTCTATGGCGGCGGCTTCTGGCGCCTGCAGAGCCAGTCCGGCCGTGCGGCAGCCCAGCGGGCCATCTATCACGTCCAGCGCCAGCTGGAAAACGTCGCCCTGGGCGAAAACCGCTGGCCTGTCACCCTGTGCGACCGGGGCACGCTGGATGGCCTGGCCTATTGGCCCGAACCCCAGGAGACCTTCTGGGACATGGCCGGCAGCAGCATGGAGCAGGAATACGCCCGCTATGCTGCGGTCATCCACCTGCAGTCCCCATCCGAGGAAATGGGCTATAACCACCAGAATTCCCTGCGGATCGAGACGGCCCACCAGGCCCGGGAACTGGATGAGAAGATCGGTGCCCTGTGGTCCCGCCATCCCCGCTATACCATGATCGAGAGCCGCCCCGGCTTTCTGGAAAAGGTCCGTCTGGCCATCACCGCCATCACCCGCGAACTGCCCCGCGACTGCCGCGCCGTGGCCGAGGCCGCGGGCCTGGAAACGGTGTGAATCTGGCCGAAATTCCCGCCATCACCATCCACAGCCTGGAGGAATGCCGCGCGGCTGTCCTGCAGGCCCGGAAAGCGGGGCAGGACAGCGTTGTTCTTCTGTCAGCTCCCATGGCGGGAGCCCACGGCGGCGCCCTGTGGTTCAGCGCAATGATACGCCTGGTGCGGGAGGAATTCCCTGATATGGCCGTAACCGGCATTCTGGACTGCGGCAACCATCCCGGCCTTGCCCTGCAGGCCCTTGAGGCAGACGGGGTCGAGGTCCTGGTCTCCCCCGACACCCCGGGCCTCTCGGCGCTGCAGGATATTGCCGCGGCACGGGGGAAACGGTTGCGGGTGGAAAACAGGACAGAAAGTCGATAAATTCACAAAATAGCGTCTTCAGTGGAGAAAAGCCCATGCCTGTCATCCACATCAATCACCGGGCCGAGCTGGATACCAGCCAGAAGCGGGAACTTTCCGCTCGCATTACCAGAGTTTTTGTTGAAGTACTGGGCAAGGATCCGGAGCTTGTTGAAATTTTCTGGCACGACATTGCGGACAACAATTTCGCCAAAGGCGGCCGGTTGCTGGAAGACATCCTGAAGGACGGGAAATAACGGCCATAAGCCGTTAAGGTTCTATAAACAGGCCATGTCCTATGCTGCCGGCATGACCCATTCCGCAGGTACAGAGGGCAGTTTCCATTATCCCGGCGCAGATTCAGGCAGCAATGGGTGGTTTCATATGCCTGACATCCCGAAGGCCAGCTTTTTTACAGGCTGGAAGCTTCATCTGCAGGTCGTATCCCGGCTGGAAGATCAGCTTACATATGCCATTCACCGGCTTCTTGAAGACAGAAAAACAGATCACAAGGTCGGGCACAGGGGCGAGACAGAAGACGGCAAGGGGATGACGATCTATGTCGGATCCTTTGACAGGGCGGCGGCGCTGGCCCGGGAACTGTCAAAAACTTTCAAGCCTGTCCCCATGACAGCAGATGCCGAGGCTGCAAGGCAGGAACTTCCCGTGGCGCAGGGCGTATGTATGCGTTTTGTGTGTGACGGAATCCCGTTATGGGATCAGTATGGTGCCCAGTTTTGCGGCCGGGGTATCAGCGAGCTGGAGTGTTTCAGCGCAAAAAAGATGAAATTGGGAGTCAGCCTCAGTGTCTCCGGCGTCCTGCTGGCCCATGCCATGGGGGTCGACCAGGAGAGCCTGAAGGATCATAAAAATCTCATGCTCTACCAGGCTTTCTGCACATACATTTCTCACCGGATTTTTCAGGAGAAACTGGGCCCGTACTACACCGGTACGCCCCATGAAAACCGGCTGGCACGGTACTCGGTCGCAGCGATCGCAGGACAACAGTACAGGGAA
>JALYJY010000147.1 GCA_030775045.1 Pseudomonadota bacterium
GTTGCCCTCATGATCGCAAACCAGACCAGCCCCCGCGTCTTTGACAGCATCCGTATGCGGATCGTGGACGCCTTTGCCCCTGTCCTGGCCATTATGGCCAGCCCGGTCGACACCGCCGTACAGGCCATGAACAGCCTGCGGAACATGGGGAATGTCTACAGCCAGAACCGCGTACTGCAGGATGAGGTCCGGCGCCTGAAGGAGTGGCAGGGTCTGGCGGCGCGTCTTGAGGCTGAAAACCGCTCGCTGCGCACCCTTCTGAATGTTCCGGCGGACCCCCTGTATCACCAGACCACAGCCCGCATTGTTGCCAGTCCGGGCGGGGGTTTCCAGAAAAGCCTGGTGGCGATGGCGGGTCTGGAAGACGGTGTGGACAGGAATCATCTGGCAGTCACAGATCAGGGACTTGTGGGCCGCGTCATTGAATCCGGCCGCCGGTCCTCGCGTATCCTGCTGCTGACGGACATCGTATCCCGTGTTCCCGTCCTGGTGGGTGAAAACCGGCATCCGGCTGTCCTGGGTGGCACAAATGGCCTGCGGCCCCGGCTGTTCCACCTGCATCCGGATACCGTGATCCGGGAAGGGGACCGGATTGTCACCTCGGGTGAAGGGGGGCTGTTCCCCCGGGACATTCCCGTGGGTGTTGTGGCCGCCACCACCAGCCAGGAGGTCGGGCTTCTGGCAGATCCGGCCCGGCTGGACTTTGTCCGCATCCTGAAGACAGCCATGCCTGCAGGCACGCCCTGACCCGGAGATCACCATGCGTCCTGCCCTGGGCTATGCGGAAAGAGCGGGAAAGGGCCTGGCGCCCGCAGCCCTGACAGTTCTTCTTGTTCTCATTTCTGCCCTGCCCTTTCCCCTGGCGGCCCTGGAGGACATCATGCCGTTCTGGGGACTGATGGCTGTTTTTTACTGGGCTGTATTCAGGCCGGACCTGCTTCCTGTCTGGGCTGTCTTTCTGGCAGGCCTGCTGGAAGATGCCCTCTCCGGAAGCCTGTTCGGGCTGCACGCCCTTGTCTTCACGGGAAGTTACTGGATTGCCCTGTCCCAGCGGCGGCTTTTCACCGCCGGATCCTTTTTCATGCTGTGGACCGGATTTGGCATTGTGACCACAGGAAGCGCGCTTCTGGTATGGGCGATAACCAGCCTGGCCAGGGGCGTTGTTTTCCCCCCGGGTATCATTGTAGCCAAAACCATGACAACCGTGGCGGTTTTCCCCTTGCTGGCCCAGGGCCTGATCCGGGTCCAGCGCAGTCTGGCGCGGGACGAAGACCCATGACAGCGGCTGACAATGACCGCCTGCCCCTGCTGACCCGGCGGACCCTGGTTCTGGGGGGAATAAAATCGGCCCTGCTTCTGACCATCCTGGGAAGGCTCTTTTACCTGCAGGTCCTGCAGTCTGACCGCTATCGCACACTGGCAGAGGATAACCGGATCAGCCTGAAGCTGATTCCCCCCACCCGCGGCTATATCCTGGACAGGGCCGGCAAGCCCATGGCCACAAACCGGCAGGGTTTCCGGGCAGAGCTTGTCCCGGAACAGGCCGGCAAAAAAACTGGTGCTGTCCTGGAGCGCATGACCGCACTCCTGTCCCTGACGGAAGAGGATCTGGAAAAGATCCGCAGGGACATGAAAAAACAGCGGCGCTTTTTCCCGGTGGTGCTGGGAGAGGATCTGGACTGGAAACAGGTTTCGGCCATAGAACTGGCCATTCCGGATCTTCCCGGTGTCTCCATCACAGCAGGGGAGATGCGACATTATCCCGCCGCGGACCTGACAGCCCACCTGACGGGATACGTGGGCGCGGTTTCTGAATCCGATCTGGCCCAGGGGCAGGAAGACAGCCCTGTCCTGTCCCTGCCCGGCTTCCGGATCGGCAAGAACGGCGTGGAGCGTGAAAACGACACAGTCCTGCGGGGAACGGCCAGCGGGGCCCAGCTGGAAGTCAACGCCCTGGGACGCGTGGTGCGCGAGCTGTCGCGGGATGAGGGGGAGCGGGGCCGGAAAGTCACGCTGGAGGCCGATCTGGACCTGCAGCAGTTTGTCCAGAAGCGGCTGGCTGAACAGGTCAGCGCCGCCGCTGTTGTGCTGGATATCCACACGGGCGGGATCCTGGCCCTGGCCTCCTGGCCTGCCTATGAT
>JALYJY010000148.1 GCA_030775045.1 Pseudomonadota bacterium
CCTCAGAGGCCTGGCTCCTCATCGCATCCATCCGGCGACAGACACGCCTCATCGCAAGGCTGAAAAACTCATAATGGGGAGTTTTGAGTCAGACTCTTATGATGTTTCTGCTAAAATCAAAACGATCTTGGATCAATCAGGTATTTAAGAAAAAATCGCCGAAAGCGCTTGATAAAAATCCGGTATTGGTTCGTTCCTGTTCCCTGCCAAACGACAAAATACTCGCAATATTCAGGGAAGTTCTAGTGTGGGTCCCATTCTCACCGCCATCAAGACCTTGTATCCTGCAAATATGTTTCCTGCCCTGTAAAAAATCCCGCAGCACAGTTTCCGGCTGGACCACACCAAAGAAACCTCAGACCGCCGAATTACCGACCAGACGATAACATATCCGATTGTCCTTGCTGATATATCGTTCAATGCTGTGGCCACTTTGCCGCAACCGGGTTATGGCCGCACGAACTGTATTGGGCTGCCAGTCCAAAGTCTCGACCATATCCTGAATGGTCTGCCCGTCCGGCTGCCGGAGCAGGTAAATCAAATAGGCTTGTTTCGTGAGTTTTGGATGGCCTGCCGGTGTCTTCAGGCCACGTATGCAATTGCTCTGCATTTTTGTCTTCATGATTGTTGCCTTATGATATTTGTTGAGTATACTCAATTGTCAGGCTTATGGCCAAGCCTTTTCTTGGTCATATGGAAGATTTGCGAAAAACTGTTGCCCGGAATTTGCGTCGGTTACGGCAGGAAAAAGGCTGGTCACAGGAGGAACTGGCGTTCCGTGCGGAAGTCGACCGCAGCTATATCAGCATGCTGGAAACCGGAAACTCATACAGCGCAACAATCACCATGCTCGGCAAACTGGCCGCCGCCCTGGAAATTGAACCTGTCGAACTGCTCACCAGAAAATAACCTTCCGGGTCATTGCCGATCCGACAGCTTCAACGTAGATTTCTGTTTCTGCCTCACCATTAAAAGACCATAGGCCATGACCATGAAAAACACTGTCCGCCTGCACCACGTCCTGGCCGCAAAGCCGGAAAAGGTCTACCGCGCCTTTGTTGATCCCGATGCCATGGCAAAGTGGCTGCCACCCAACGGCTTTACCTGCAAGGTGCACCATGCCGACGTCCGGGTCGGCGGCACGTACAGGATGTCATTCACGAACTTCACCACAGGCAAAAGCCATGCATTCGGAGGCGAGTACAGGGAGCTCGTGCCCGGTAAACGGCTGCGCTATACGGACAATTTTGAGGATCCGGCCCTGGCGGGGGAAATCCCGGTGACGATAGACCTCAGGGAAGTATCTGTCGGGACAGAACTGCATATCGTCCAGGAAGGCCTTCCGGATGTTATACCGCTGGAAGCCTGTTATCTGGGCTGGCAGGAATCGCTCCGCAACCTGGCGCGGCTCGTCGAGCCGGAAATTAACCAGTAGAACGCCGGACTTTCCGATCAGCGCATATCCTTTGCGGCCAGCCAGAATACTTCGCCACTGCTGTGTTCTGTATCCAGCCACAGGAAGGGCAGGCCAGGGAATTCTGCCTCCAGGATCTCCCGGCCGGTGCCAACCTCACAGATCAGGCCGCCACCCGGCTTTAGATGGGTCGGCGACTGCCTGATGATTTTCCGGACGAGGTCCATGCCATCAGTACCGCCGGCGTGGGCCATGACGGGCTCGTGCCGGTGCTCGGGCGGGAAAGCCGCCACTACAGCGTCCCTGACGTACGGGGGATTGGTGATAATCAGGTCATATTTTTTCCTGGCAACCGGCGCAAACAAGTCTCCCCGGTGCAGATGCACGCGGCCTTCCAGCCTGTGATCGCGTACATTGACAGCAGCCACCTCCAGCGCATCAGCAGACAGATCCACTGCATCCACCTGCGCTTTTTCAAACAGGCGGGCGGCAATGATGGCCAGACAGCCGGAACCGGTGCACAGGTCCAGCACGCTGCCGACGCTGTCCGTATCCTCAATCCCGGCAAAGCTGATATCGCCGGTCAGGATCTCGCCGATGAACGATCGCGGCACGATCACCCGCTCGTCCACATAAAAGGGGATGCCCTGGAT
>JALYJY010000149.1:0-461 GCA_030775045.1 Pseudomonadota bacterium
CCCCCCCCCCCCTCCTAAAAAGAGGGTAATTCCACTCTCTCCGGTCTTTACGGACCTTGCGTCGCTGCGCAGGGATCCGCTGATCCGTCTCAGAAATGATATTGCCCGGGCTTTCAGGAATGGAACTTCTGACCTGGGACCGCTGTGGGGCCGGGTTCGTGCCCTGGATCCGGCGCTTGCCGGTACTGTTGATGCCATCAGAATCATCAGCCTGACGGGAAAAAAAGCGGGGCATATCAACACCCCATCCACAGAACTGGCCTGGGCCCAGCGCATTTTTCAGGAAACACGGAACCTGGAACCTGAGGATGCCCTGGAACACCCTGTTTTCCGCGCGGTCACCCGCGGCGATGATGTGCGGCTGGTTCTGGGGCGTTGTGTCCGGGAAATCATCCGGATACCGGGGATTGATCCTTCATATACCATTGCGTGGGGGCCACCTGGCAGCTGGTTCACCTGTG
>JALYJY010000149.1:471-1303 GCA_030775045.1 Pseudomonadota bacterium
CATATCACCCTGAGTCTGCCCTATGCCCTGGTTGTCGGGCTTCCGGTCCTTGAAGCCATAGCCCAGCACGAGCTGTCCCATGCGTGGCACACGGTCACACTCGAAACGCCTGAAATGCGGGAAATGACCCCCTGGTTCAATGCGCTTGAGGAGAAGGAAAAAAGGGGAGAGGCCCTTTCGCCTGAGGAGAAACTGTTTCAGGTGGAATACCTGCTGAGGCTGAAACTCCGGAAAACGGCAGAAGAGCCACGGGTCAACACCGATGTTGTCAGGCGCGAAGCACGCAACCTGAAAAACTATGCCGCCGGCCTGAATAGGGCCATGGCCATTCTGGGGCCGCCCCTGGACCGGCCACCGGGAAAGCCGGTTCTGGACGATATAACCAACCTTCTGGAAGCCATCAAAACAACCTTTTTTGCAAAAAACGGCCTGTTTCCTGATACGCCTGCAGGATACGAGGAAGTCGGGGTTGATACAGGCGCCATAAGATCCCGCGGCAAGCCGCTCTTCAGTTCCCGGGAGGACTTCAACCTTCTGCGCCATATGGTTACCGGACAGGGCGGGATATGCAGCAAGCTGCCTCCTCTTGAGGACGGAATCTGGGCCTCTGTCCTGCAGGACAGGGACAGGGAAGACGGAACCGATCGTTATCGGGATCATATCATGGAACTTGCCGGCAAAGCCTGTGACGAGGCGGGCCGGATCGTGGACAGGATCTGGAAATATTTTGCTCCGCCTCTGGAAATGCTGGAAGGGCTGGATCCATCCGATATCAGGAAAATGCTGGAAGAAGGCCCCGGGGACAATGGAAGGCCCGACGGGCAGGGAACTC
>JALYJY010000149.1:1313-2039 GCA_030775045.1 Pseudomonadota bacterium
ATCGAAGACATTCTGAAGGACCTGGCCGCCGGGAAAATTCCCGCATATGGCAGGCCTGATCCTGCCGGACGTCCTGTGCCGTCTCCTGAAGCTCCTCCGCCACAGCCTGTGCCGGAGGTCAATGTTGTCGAGCTGATGAAAAAACTGGCTGAGGCACAGGACTATGGAAGAAATCCGGATCGCCGACAGGGCAGGGCCCTGAAAGATCTGGCACAGGGATCGTGGGAAGAATACGGAGCCCGTGTGGCGGAGCTTGCCGGACCTATCAGGGACATTGCCGCAAAGATAACCGGCATCCTGGACAGGCAGGTTCAGGAAACAGAGATCCCACAAGGACGCACCATGATTCCAGGAAGTGATCCTGTGGGACGTCTGGACAGGAACGCATGGCAAAAACTGAAAGAAAACCAGCAGGCCGGAAACGCCGATATCAGTGCCCGGAAAATTTTCATTGAGGATGTCCAGGACGTTGTCCGGGCACCGCCGGAATTTGTTATCTGCATCGATGGATCCGGCAGCATGAACGGAAAACTTTCTTCCGGTTCCACGCCCATGGCTACGGCTTACCAGTGTGCAGTTATTCTTTCCGAAGCTGCTGCAAAGGCCGGAGCCGTTGTCTGGGTCATGATGTTCGGGGACAATGATCCCAGAATTTTATTGTATCCTGGCAAGAACCGGCAACAGGCCGGGAAAGATCTTGAGACGACCCGCAAGGGTATTCACAGC